>CABZAL010000004.1 GCA_902523675.1 uncultured Alphaproteobacteria bacterium
TATACTGAAAACACCTAAGTCAGCCATTTGTTTCAGAGTTTCATCTGGGATTAACTCATCTTTGAGATGCCATTCATGTGCATGAGGAATAATTTCGTCGTCAGTAAATTTCTTAAATTGATCTTGAATCATTTCTAATGTCTCATCTTTTAGACCTAATTTAGGAAATTGTCCCTTATCTAGAAAATCAACAATACCAAATTTTACCACTTCAGTTAATCCATAATCAATAAGTTCTTTTGTTTCTTTAGAATTTAAAAAGTCAAAGTCAGAGGGGTCTAAATCAAAATTTTTTAATGGTCTGATAATTTCGGATTGACTCATCATTATACCGTCACGCATTTGTAAGGAATACTCAGAGAAAGCGGAGGCTAGCACTAACTCCTCAAGCTTTGAAGATTCACCGGATATGCATAAATCATTAAACCAATTAAAAGTGTGTTCTAAAGATATCCTATATGTTTCAAACCAAGCATACCCGTGGCAAATAAATTGATTTTGTTCAAACAATCTTGGGTCAATCTTATCGTCTAAAATACATTTTCTCTTTAGGTTAGATTTTATTTTTGCACTTATTTTTAAGAACTCACTTAAAATATTTTTGTAAGTAGACAACTTTTTAGTTAAATCAAATTCTTTGACAACATTTTTATTAATGATTACAGAACTATCCATTTTTATCTCCGTTTTAATATATAAACATAGTATTTCTAAATTAATATTCAATCAACAAGAGTTTATATTTCATTAAAAGTTTTCATCCCCGTTTTAGTTGCCTGAACTAAAGCTGCCATATTACCGGGCAAATGCTGATTATTCATCATTTTGGTGTGTGCAACTGGAATTTCATTCCACGTAAAGCATTCAGACATCAGGGGGTTTATTAATTTATTTATCATCATATTATTTGCTTCATTGGCTTGAAATAAATTAGCAAAGTGGCTACCTTGAATTCGTTTTTGTCGCATCCAAATATATCTAGCGTCCATTGTAAGATTATAACCTGATGTTCCAGCGCAGATAACAACCATTCCACCTGTTTTTACCAAATAACAAGAGACCGGAAAAGTAGATTCGCCTGGATGTTCAAAAACAATATCCACGTCTTTCTTTCCAGTTAAAGACCAAATATCTTTTCCTAGTACACGACATTTTTTTATAAAGTCAGAATAACCTTTTTGATCCTTTACGTCTGGTAATTTTCCGAAACAATCATAGTTTCTTCTATTTAAAACTCCAATAGCACCCAAATTCTTTACAAAAGGTATTTTGTCGTCATCAGAAATAATTCCAATCGCATTTGCTCCAACAGCTTTGCAGATTTGAACTGCCATACTTCCTATTCCTCCTGAAGCACCCCAAACTAAAACATTCATTCCTGGTTTTACTGCATGAGGGGGATGACCAAACAACATTCTGTATGCTGTAGCTAAAGTAAGTGTATAACAACCACTTTCTTCCCAAGATAAATGTTCTGGTTTTTTTAACAACTGTCTAGATTGAACTGTTGTAAATTGTGCAAACGATCCATCATTTGTCTCATATCCCCAAATTTGTTGAGATTTAGAATACATAGGCTCGCCTCCATTACATTCTTCGTCATCACCATCGTCTCTGTTACAGTGAATTATCACTTCATCACCAACTTTCCATCTTTTTACATTGTCTCCAACTGACCAGACAATTCCCGAGGCATCTGATCCACCTATGTGGTAACCGGTATCCTTTCCTATGACCGATATCGGAATACCCTGAGAGGCCCACACATTATTATAATTAATTCCAACTGCCATTACCATGACTAAAACTTCGTCTTTTCCTGGGTTTTGAATAGGCATTTTCTCTAACTGCATAGCTTTTTCGGGCACTCCCAACCTATTTTCTCTAATTACCCATGCGTACATTTTTTTAGGAACGACGCCTAGGGGTGGAATTTCTCCCATCTCATAAATCTCTTTTTCAGTCATATTTTTTCCTTATTTCAATTTTCCACTCTCTAGTTAAATTATTGAGGTTAAAAAGTAAATTTTATAGCATTGTTTGTAAAAAAAAACATAATTTTCTTGTTGAATTCAAAAATTAATACTATTTTTCAATATTATTATTAAAAATTATGCAAACTAGAGACATACCTTGGGTTATTAGAACTTATGCAGGCCATTCAACCGCAAAAGCATCTAACAAACTCTATAGAGAAAATTTAAAAAAAGGACAAACTGGTTTATCCGTTGCTTTCGATTTACCTACTCAAACGGCATATGATTCTGATTTTGTTTTGTCTAAAGGTGAAGTTGGAAAAGTTGGTGTTCCAATATCACATATTGGAAATATGATGACCCTTTTTGACAATATTCCTTTGGATAAAATGAACACCTCAATGACGATCAACGCTCCAGCTGCTTACCTTTTAGCTTTATACATCGCAACTGCAGAAAAAAGGGGAATTGAAAGAAAAAATTTATCAGGAACTACACAAAATGACATTACAAAAGAATATCTATCTAGGGGTACTTACATTTTCCCACCTGATCCAAGTCTAAAATTAACAACTGATATAATAAATTTTACTACTAATGAGATGCCAAAGTGGAACCCAATGAACGTTTGTTCGTATCATCTTCAAGAAGCGGGTGCCACTCCTGAACAAGAATTATCATTTGCTTTGGCTACGGCCACAGGAATTTTGGAATACATGAAAAAAAACTCCAAAATTAGTAAACCTGTTTTTGAAAAAACCGTTGGAAGAATAAGCTTTTTCGTAAACTCTGGTATGAAATTTATTACAGAAACAGCGAAGATGATTGCTTTTACAGAAATGTGGGATGAGATATGCAGAGAGAGATTTAAAATTAAAAATTCAAAGTTTTGTAGATTTAGATATGGAATGCAAGTAAATTCTCTTGGACTTACAGAATCGCAGCCAGAGAATAATGTTTATAGAATTTTAATTCAAATGTTACCGGTTGTAATTGCTAAAAATTCAAGAGCTAGAGCTGTTCAACTTCCGGCGTGGAATGAAGCTCTTGGACTTCCAAGACCATGGGATCAGCAATGGAGCTTAAGGCTACAACAAATTATGGCTTATGAAACAGATTTATTAGAATTTGGTGATATTTTTAAAGGATCATCAGAAATCAAAAAAAAGGTAAATGAACTAAAAAAACAAGCTAAACATGAACTTAATGAGATTGACAAATTGGGCGGTTTGATTCCTGCTATTGAGACAGGATACATGAAAAAAAAACTAGTTCATTCACAAACCATTAGACAAAAAAATATTGAATCAGGAGAACAAATAGTTGTTGGTGTTAATTGTTTCACAGAAGGTGCAAAATCTCCATTAATGAATTCTGACGACGGTGGTTTTATGAAAGTTGATCAAACTGCTGAAAAAAATCAAATAATTAATGTCGTAGAATGGAAGAAAAAAAGAAATCAAAAAAAAATTCAATCCTTATTGAAAGAACTTTCAAATACGGCTAAAAATGGATCAAATATTATGAAAATTTCTATTGAATGTGCACATGCTGGAGTTACTACAGGAGAATGGGGAAAAGTAATGAGAGAAGTTTTCGGAGAATATAGAGCGCCAACAGGTATTGCCTCATCTCACATACAACAAAATAAAAGGGCAGAACGGAAAGTTTTAGAAATTAGAAAACGAGTTGATATTATTTCAAAAAAAGTCAAAAAACGCCCAAAAATGCTTGTTGGCAAACCTGGTCTTGATGGACATTCAAATGGAGCAGAACAAATTGCTGTCCGAGCCAGAGATGTTGGTTTTGAAGTGGTTTATGACGGAATAAGATCAACACCTGAGCAATTAGTCAATACTTGTATTGAAGAAAGTATAGACATTATAGGCCTTTCTATCTTGTCAGGTTCTCACATATATCTAGTTAAAGAGATAAGATTGCTTTTAAAAAAAATAGGTCTTGATAAGCTTCCTGTTGTAGTCGGTGGTATAATACCTCCAAAAGATGAAAATAAATTACTTAAAATTGGTGTTAAAGCTGTTTTTACGCCAAAAAATTTTCAAATTGAAGACATAATGACTAGAATTGTAGATATTTTAGAATAATTAATGTTATTAAGAAAAAATATTGAATTAGTTATAAATTCCCTAAGACAATTAAATACATATAATCTTGAAAGCTTTTTTGCGGTAAATTTTAAAAAAACAAAAATCGGATGGATCAATTCGAAGAATAAAAAATTACTGGAGGGTCTATTTAGTTTAAAATCCAGACAAACATTAAATATGAACGAAATTATTTTGAAAGAACCAATTTGGTATGAAAAAATAAAATCATTTTTAAAAATCAAGTGTGATGAAAAATGCCCAGTTTTTGAATATCAATCAATTAAACCAAAAAAAATATTCAATCAGGACGAAAAAGTATGCGTTAATCAAATAATAGAGGTTCCAAGGTCATTACTTTTTTTCTTCGGTTTTCCAGCTTATGGTGTGCATTGTAATGGTTGGTCTAAAGAAAAAAAACAATTATTTTTTTATTTATCCAAAAGATCTAGTAAGTTAAAAAAATACCCAGGATTGTATGATAATCTGATTGGTGGGGGTCAACCTGCAAATTTATCTTTTAGAGAAAATCTGTACAAAGAGGGATTTGAAGAGGTTGGAGTAAAAAAAAGTTTTTTTAGAAATAGTAAATTAGAATCGATAATAAATTATTGTCATGTTAAAGATAATTTACTACATTCATCAATAATAGCCACTTATGACGTAAAAGTTTCTAAAGAATTTGAGTTTAGTAACAACGAAAATGAAGTTGAAAAAATTGAAAAATTTGAACTAAATGAAACACTAAAATTGCTTGAGGAAAAAAAACTAAAACCTAATTGCATAATACCAATTAGTGATTTTCTCATCAGAAATCAACCACACACATTTGACAATAAATCTCTAAAAGAAATAAAAAAATATTTATCATAAAAATTATGACTGACACTAAAATTTTAAATACCGAAATAAAACAACCAAATGAAAAAGAAATAAAAAAGATTGTGCTTTTTCTTCATGGCTATGGTGCAAATGGTGCCGATCTAATTGGTATTGCTGATTATTTAAAAAGTTATCTTCCAAATACAATTTTTTATTCCCCTGATGCACCATTTATTTGTGATGTAAATCCAATGGGCTTTCAATGGTTTCCATTAAATGAAAGAACGGAAGATGAAATTCAAAACGGATTGAATGATTGTGAACCTTATCTCAATTCGTTTGTAAAATATATTCTGGATCTTCACAAACTCAAGATTGAAGACCTTGCGGTAATAGGATTTTCGCAAGGAACTATATTATCTCTTTACAATTTTACTAGAAGAGATAACTCATGTGCAGGCATTATAGCTTTTTCTGGTTTGTTTTTTAATAAACATAGGAATAATCACAAGATTAATTTTCCAATTCTTTTACATCATGGAAAAAACGACGAAGTTATAAATTATAACTTTTCTCTTAATGCCGAGAAAGATTTAAGAAACTTAGGTTTTGATGTTATATGTAAAATTAAAGAAAATCTTGGGCATGGAATTGATGAAGGAGCAATCGTAGACGCAAAAGAGTTTTTACTGAAATCACTTTTTAAATAAATTATTTAATTCATAAGAAATAAAACTATATACTCTACTAATGACTATTAAAGATAACAGTTGTCCAGCGTTGGTCTTAAATGCAGATTTTCAACCATTAAGTTATTTTCCATTATCAACTTGGTCTTGGCAGAATGCAATCAAGGCTGTTTTTTTGGATAGGGTAAATGTGATATCTGAATACAATGAATCTGTGAACTCTCCTTCAAAGTCGATTAAGCTTCCAAGCGTCATATCTCTAAAGGATTTTATCCCTTTGCCCTCAAAAGCAGCATTTACTAGGTTTAATGTATTTTTAAGAGATAAATTTACTTGCCAGTATTGCTTGAATATTTATAAAGCTGAAGAACTTACTTTTGATCATGTTGTACCTAAATCTAGAGGAGGAAAGACTACTTGGGAAAATGTTGTTACTTCTTGCCGAACTTGTAATACTAGAAAAGGGAGTAAATCGCTTTTAAATCTTAACATTAAACTGGCAGTAGCTCCTAGGGTCCCGAACAATTATGAATTGAAAGATATTGGAAGGCAGTTTCCACCAAATTTTTTGCATGAAAGTTGGAATGACTTTCTTTATTGGGACTCAGAGCTTGAACCATAGCTAGATTTTTTCAGATAATCTTATAGCGGTTTTCGTCAAACCTTTAATTAAAAATTTAAAAACGTTAAGTTGTATATCGTTGGAGCTTATTCCAGATGCTCCAGTCTCCTTATGTTTATCTTCATCTGCCAAAAATTTTTTAATTTTTTTTCGTATCTCTTTTTCTTCTGAATTAGGTATTTCATGCAATTGCTTTTCATAATGCTTTACAATAATTTCCTCTACTGCTTCTGTGCATGCCATTACATAATTTTTTCCTAATAGTGCGGTTAATGCTCCAAGCGAAAATCCACCAATTTTCCATACTCCTCCTAAAATGGTGGGTCTTATTCTCTTTTCTAGCATTACCGATTCAAAATACTTCAAATGTTCTTCCTCTTCATCAGCCATTTTTTCCAGTATTTTTTTTAAATTTTTATCTTTTGTAAACTTTATTTGACCTGAATAAATTTGTTGAGCTCCATATTCACCAGCATGATCAACTCTTATAATTTGATCTAATCTTTTTTTAAAGTTCATACTCATTTTTTTTCCAAAGTTTTTTTATTTAAAAGTATAAACATTGTAATGGCAAAATTCATTAAAGAAAATAACGAATTATATTGTGCCATTGAAAAACCTAAGTAAGACCATATTACCTCATTACATTTAGTTATAGGAGTCTCATCTAAAAAGTTTCTCAAAGATTCAATATCACTAAATTGTTTTCCTGTTGAAGAACAGGATGAGCTAAATTCAAAAAAACTTTTTTCTATGCCTACATGCACTGAAGCGATTACAAGACTTGCTAAAAAAACTGTAGGAATAATATACAAAAAAGTAGTCTTAAATTTATTTACAAAGAATAATAGAGGAATAAAAAAAATCAAAAAAAAGTATGGTATTCGCTGATATATACAAAATTCACATGGTGGATAGTTTTCAATATACTGATAATAAAATGCAAATGTTATAGCAATGATGCTAACAAAAAAGCTATATCCACAAAGCAAAGTATCTCTTCTAATTGTCATTTATCTTACAAATAAATAAAAAATAAATATTAACAACAATATAAAGCTAATAACATTTATATTTTTTTCTACTGTTTCTTTGATACTTTTTCCATATCTAAAAAACAAGTAACTGACCAGTGTAAATCTCGCCCCTCTAGAGATAATTGAACATATGATAAATATAAGTAAGTTTAAATTAAGAATACCTGCTGATATTGCAACAATCTTGTACGGCATTGGTGTGAAGCCACCAATAATCACTAAAAACCATCCATAATTTGCAAAATTATGCTTGAATATTTTAAACTGATTTTCAAATTTTGGATATAGAGAAATTAAATCTTGAGAGAAAGAACTCCACAAATACTGACCAATAAAATAGCCCGCAATACCTCCAAGAACAGAAAATAAAATTGTTATAGTAGTCAAAAAAAATACTTTGTGTTTATTGAAAATGATTGCTGGTGCTAAAAAAATATCAGTTGGTAACGGAAAAAAAATTGACTCAATAAATGATATTAACGAAAGGAAAATCCATGAATTTTTTTTTTTAGTAAATTTTACAAAATGAAAATATACAAATTCTACAAATTTCATTTTAAAAATATACACATAAAATATCAATTAGCTAAAAATTATTTATTTTCTATAACTAAATTTTTCACAAATTCACCAATCGCAAATGAGGAGGTTAATCCCGGAGACTCAATTTCAAATAGATTTATTAAAGATATGTTCTGATTAATTTTATTATTTTGAATACAAAAATCGTTTGCGCCAATTTTTGTCCTAATGCCACTATAATCTGGCACAAGATTTCTATCCTTAATTTTAGACCAATATTTAGATATTGATTTCTCAAATTTATTTTCTAGATTTCTACTCACATCAAAGTTTATGGACTTTAATTGTTCAGTATCTGGTCCAAAGTGAGTCTCTCCAGATAAGCAAATAGTCGAATGTATACCTAATCCATCTTTTTGGGGAATGGGATAAATTAATCTTGAAAATGGAGAATCACCTTCAAGTTTCATTTAATTACCCTTAACATACCTAATCTTTGGAATCTTAAATTGAAAATTCTTAATATTTTTAGCTACTCTATGACTGTTGAGTCCTGAACAATTAATTAAAACTTGGGTCTTAAGTACATCATTTTTTTGGTTATTTACAATAAAGTCTATGGAATTCTGATTTATGAATTCTTCTGAAAACTCAGTATTAAATACAATTGTTCCAACATTAGTTTCAACATCTATTAAGAAGTTAGCCATAAGTTGATGAACATCTACTATTCCAGTTTCTCTAGAAAACAAACCACCAGAACCATTCAACTCTGGTTCCATTACTTTTAGATTTTTTTTATCTAACTCAACTAGTTCAATTCCTAATCTTTCTGCGTTTTTTTTTATAAATTTTAATTTTTGGATTTCGTCCAATGATGAGGCAACGATAATTTTTCCACATTTATCATATTTTATCCCCCTATCTTTTATAGATTTGTAAAGATAATGTCTTCCTTGAATACATAATTTTTCTTTTAAAGAGTTTTTAACATAGTATAAGCCTGCATGAATGACTCCACTGTTTCTTGAACTATTTTCTTGCCCGAATGAATTATTTTTTTCAAGAAGTAAGACTTTTTTATTCTCTGAACTTAAGAATTTAGCTATTGATAATTCAATTACCCCACCACCTACAACTGTAAATTCAAAATGCGTCATTATTTTATATTAGTAAAATTATTTCACTATTAATAGGATAACATAATTAATCTAGACTATTGAACGAAAGATTCTTAAAATATAATGAAAAAAAAGATTAAGATGTCCAATAAAATTCTACTTAAAATTAAAAACCTTGTAAGGAAGAATAATATTAAAAAAGCCGATATTTTATTCAAAAGATTACTTAAAACGGATCAAAATAATAATAGTCTAAAACAATTTTATTTAGATACTTTATTCAAAGAAAAAAAATACAAAAATGTAACTTCAGTTTTTTTATCATTATTTAAAAACACTGCAGATGAAGAAATACTAAAGATCTTTTCAATTTCATTGTTGGAGTTAAATAAGTTTCAGGAGGCAGAAATATATTTTTTAAAAATTGTTAAGATAAACGAAATTCCTGAAAATTTTTCCTTGCTCGCCATTTGTCAATCAAAACTAGGTAAAAATGAATTGGCCATAGAAAATTTTAAAAAAGCAATAAATATCGATCCAAATAATTCCAGATATATAATTAATTTAGCCAACCACTTTCGTGAGTCAAATCTAATTATTCAAGCTATTAACCTATTAAAAGATTTTAATAAATCTACAACAGATATAAATGTGTTAATCCTTCTTGTTGGTTTGCTGAGAGATATTCAAAAACACGAAGAGGCAATAGAATATTGTTCTGAAGCAATAAAAATTGAAAAGGAAAATAGCTACCTTATTCTAATTCTTGCCACACTTTTTTTGGAAAGTAATAATGTTGTTGAAGCAGAAAAGTTTTTTGAACTTTCATTAAAATATAGACCTTTTTTTGGGCCGGCTTTAAGAATGTTAAGTTTATTTAAAAAAATAGACGCTCAAATGCTGAGTGATCTCGAAAAATTTATTGAAAATTCAAAAAGTTTTGATCCTAATCTGATTCAACTAGGTCTAGCAGTCTCAAATTTCTTAGAGAAAAATAATAATTTTAAAAAAAGCTTTAAATACCTTAAAAGGTTCAATAGTTACCAAAAGAAATTAACAAAATATAATATAAATTACTACAGAGAAAAGTTTGATAAAATTAGAAGGATTTACAGATTTTATAAGGGACAAAAAAAACAATTAAATAAAGAAATTAAAGATGTTTGTCCAATATTTATAGTTGGATTGCCAAGATCAGGAACCTCTCTGATTGAGCAAATTTTATCATCCAAAAAAGAAATTAAAAGTTGTGGTGAATTAACATTTCTAGATGATAATTTTTCAAAAATATTTAAATCAATAAAGGAAGAAGATATTTCAATACGTATGCTTGAAATGTTAAGTACAACATATATAGATAATGTAGTAGAGAATCTGGAGGTCAAAGAAAAATTTTTTACTGACAAAATGCCATTAAATTTTTTTTATGTTGGAATAATAAATCTAATCTATCCAAGTTCTAAAATTATATTATGCAAGAGATCAAAAATGGATAATATTATTTCTCTTTATAGAAATTTTTTTCCTTCAGGTAATAATTTCAGTTACGACTTAAGTGACATTAATGATTTTTTAAAATTATATGATGAGGTTATTACTTACTGGAAAAAAGAGGGAATAGATTTCCACATTGTTGATTATGAAAGTTTAATTCGTGACTTCAAAACTGAAACGTCAATATTATTTAAATACTTAAATTTAGATGTGGATGACTCAATTTTAAAATTTCATAAAAATAAAAGAGTAGTACAGACTGCAAGCTTCCTTCAGGTTCGTAGACCTTTATTTAAAAGTTCTATTGATTCATGGAAAAAATATAAAGATGAAATAGGTTATTTAAATAATTAATTACTTTAACCAACTATATTCCTTGTTGATTTTTTGAAAAACAAAATCATAATTTCGATATTTAAGAAAATTATTAATATTTATTGGCTCTCTTAATTGTTCATTATTTGTAGTTTGTGTATAGATTTTTTTTTTATAAAAGTTCAAGCATCTTTCTGTCCATTTAATACCACAAAAATCAAAAATACTTTTTGTCGCTATTTTAGGATTCTTCAATAACTCCTCAAACTTTAAATTGTATATAAAATTTTGATTTTCAAATTTAAACTTATTCATTATTTTGTAATATCTATCAAAATATTTTAAAATATCTTGCATTCTATGAGCCCATGGAACTGACATTAAATTATTTTTAAGTATTGAAATTATAGATTCCTTAGGATCTCTGATACAATTTATTATCTTTGCATTAGGTAAGCATTTTTTTATCAGGTTTATAAATTCAAAGTTTTCTAATGACTTATCAGTAAATCTATACTCAAAGTTGACATTTTTAATTTTTTTATAAATGTAGAGTATTTCATCTATTGATTTAATTTTTTTATTTTTAATATCAATTTTCCTTAATTTATTGAAGAAAATTTGTGTTTCCTCTAATGACTGAACTTCAGATTCTGATGAACAAATTATTTTTTCTATTAGAGTTGAACCAGATCTCGGTAATCCGACAATAAAAATTGGGTGAATTTTTTTTGATAATTTGGATTCAGAAATATGCTCTGTCGATTTTTTTATGTTAGCTATTTTTTTTTCGTAAGCCGAATTAAAATCAGAAAAATAAGTATTAAGCTTAAAATATAAATCGTGAGCAATTGTTAAATTTTTGATTTCTTCCTCAAAATTCTTATTTTCGTATTCAATTTTTCCCTTTAAAAAATAATAATAAACAGAATTTTCTGCATTTGGTTCAAGTTTCATTATTTTATTTAATTTCTCAACTTTTACTTTATTTTTGTTCATACGATAGGATTCATAAAGAAATTTCAAATTATTGGGATTTTGTTTTCTTGCTTTTTCAAAGTATTTTGAAGATTTTTCAAATTTTCCTAAGTTTCTGTATATTCTTCCTAGATTAAATAAAGCAACAAAATACTTTGGTTCTATTTGAATAATCTTTTTAAAAATTGTAATTGATAAATTTATATGTCCCTGTTTTTCGAAGAGGTTAGCTTTGTTATTAAGTAATAAAATGTTTCTAGAATCTATTTTTAAGCCTTGATTTATGACAGACATAGCTAAATCATTTTTATCCATCACCACAAGATTTGATGCAAGATTAATATAAAGATTTGTTATATTTTTATTAATTCTTATGGCTTTAATTAGTGCAATACAAGATTTATGGATTAGTCCAATTTTTTTATATTCTTGAGATAAATTAAAAAGTCTTTGAATGATTTCTAATGTATTTTGAAAATGTGATGTTGAATTGAGATACATAATGGCTAATCTTATTCCTAATTTTTTTTAATATTATTTTCAGTAGTCCAAAAATTTGAGCAATATGTATGCCAATTTTTTTATTGAGTTATCTAAAAAACAATCAAATTTTTTATAAAATTAAGATTTGAAGATAATCGCTTTAACTTAGATTTAGAACAATACATATTTTAACTAAATTTTAAAGCACCTTCAGCAGAATTGGAATATGCAACAGATTCAAATCCGTTGGACTTCCGATCATGTCCGTTCAAGTCGAACTAGTATTCCATAATTAAAAATTTTTAAACCTTTTTGGACTAACCATCAAAATGCTTGAAAACAACAAACAAATAATGGCTAAAAAAATTGAACTTTTGTAGTCACCTTGAGAGTCAATAAGAATACCAGAAATAAAAGGTCCTAATATTTGACCTACACTAAATGCAGTTGTCATAATAGCAACTGAAATATTGACATTTCCAATGAATCTTTTTTTTCCTTCAACAAGTACTAAAGCAACAGATCCTGGAACTCCTAAACCATAAAGCATGCACGAAATTAAAAAATAATTTAGATTATTACTAAAAAATAATAGTGAGACGCCTAAAGCAACTGTTAAACAAGAAAAAAATAGTAAAAAGTCTGTGCTGATATTTTTTGATACAAAATTCCAAATGAGAACTGATGGAATCGCAAAAATTCCAACAACAATCCATGAAAGATATTGATATGAAGAAATTTCAAATAAATCTTTTGCTATTGCACTAATAAACGTTCCAAAAATTATATACCCAACACCAAAAAAAAAATAACCAAATGCTATAGAAAAAAAATCTATCTTAAATTTATTTTCAATTGGAGCAATTTTATCGGTTTTTAAAAGTATTTGTTTCGGAGTATAAAAAATTATCGGGATACATAATAAAATTCCAATAAAACCGATAAACATCCATTGATGATTCCAAAAAAGATATGAAGTTGAAATAATCCAAACAGCTGAAGTTCCAATAACTATTCCAAGCCCAATTCCGCAAAAATGATAAAGTTGTAAGGTTTTATTTTTCATATCTTTGAAAAAATTGAACATTAGCGATATTGTAAATACAAAGCCAAAAGCACTGGATATTCCGCAAAAAAATCTTAGAGCAATAAAGGTTTTTAAATCTGTAGTAAACCCCATTAGATAAATTGTAATTACAGAACATATTGAAGAAAAAATAATTATTTTTTTAAAATTATTAAATTTCCAAATGATTGGAATGATTGAACCGACAAGATAACCAAAATAATTATATGAAGAAATTATCCCCATAGTGGTTGAACTTAGATCCAAGTCATTTTGCATATTCGGTAATATCGGTGTGTAAATAAACCTACCAAAACCGATGGCTATCAGAGTAGAGCAAATACCTGCTATAATAATTTTTAAGCTATTGGATGATTTCATTTTTATGCTTAAATATTAAAGTACATTTTATTTATATTGACTAGGAATAAATTAAAATCATTTATGCAATTATTTTTTATTTGGATAATATTAGCATATATTGGAGTTTCTTGTGTTTTGAAAGCTCATCACAAAATTGATAATCCAATAATAAAGTTTTCCGATTCACCGGAAATAAAAAATCTTTTCTTTGAATGGAGAGGTCATATTAATATTGATAGGAAAAAAAATAATCACGAAACTTATCATCAAGTTTTAGAATTTGGCAAAGGTTGGAATGAAAGACATGAAACGGATATTGAGCTTCACATTGCTGATTTAAAAAATAGTTCATTGGCAATCCCAACAATAAAATTCCAAAATAAATTTAATATCATAAATAAAAAGAATCTTTTATTTTCTACTTTTTTTTCATTTAACTTCGCAACAGAAAAAAATGGCTCAGATCAAATAGAATATAAATTTCTATTCCAAAATAAATTTAAATATTTTATTTTTAATAACGGTTTAGGTTTCTACAAAAACATTAATGGAGTGAATTCAAAAAAAACAGTTTTAAAATACTTTCCTTTAATTTATTTCAAAAAACCTATTATATCCGATATTCATTTGGCAATTGCTGGAAGTAGCGATTTCGGAAAAATTTCAAAGTTTAGTACATATACTAATCAGAAACATCAGTATGGATTAGGGATCAAAAAATCTTTTTATAAAAATACTTCATCTGAAGTTGATTTAACAATTGCATATCTAAAAGGTCTTAATTCAAAGTCTTTTGATCAATCACTTATTTGGTATGTTAATAAATCATTTTGATAATTTTTTTAGGTTGATGACAATTTCTGGATAACCACTTTGACCTAAGATTATAATCATATATATTTTAACTTCATTACTAAAGCCCCTATGGCGGAATTGGTAGACGCGACGGATTCAAAATCCGTTGAACTTCGGTTCATGTCCGTTCGAGTCGGACTAGGGGTACCATTTAAGTTTTTTAATCAACTTTTGTCAGTGCATTTTGTGGTTGAGTGTACTCGTCAATAATTTCATTTAACCATGAATTTTTGGGGATTAAAAATTCTTTTTCTTTTGGTACTGCCAAAGTATTAAAAGTTGCTGCATTAGCATAGTAATTATTATCATTAATAAAATAATTATTTGGGTTATACAACATAGTCGTTGCCCAAAATGGTTTATAGTTAATTGTTAAAAGATGTTTATTCAAACAATTTGGATATTCACGATGATTTTCAATCCAAATGATTGGTTTAAACTTATTAATAAAATCTTTTGCTCCTTTTAAAACACTTAATTCCATAAACTCTACATCTATTTTCAAAAAATTACATTTTTTTAAATTTAAAAAGTTATTGAGAGTTAAAGTCTTTATTTTATTTTTTTTTATTCCCTTAATTTTTGCACAATATGAATTATCATAATCTTTTTTCAAACCAATTCCTCCAAAATTACCTGGTTGGGAATAATCAAAATCATTTAATTCTAGGATTGTGTTTGTACTTCCAACCGCATTATTGAAAATCTTAACATTATTTAATTCGTTACATTTAATATTTCTTTTTAGAAGATTAAAAATAAATTTTTGAGGTTCAAAAGCGTAAACTTTTCCATTTAAACCAACCTTTTTTGCAAATGGTACAGAAAAACATCCAATGTTAGCACCTATGTCAAAAATTACATCTCCGTCATTAATAAATTTTAATATTGTCTTTAATTCTAATTCCGAATACTCTCCATATTCTCTAATTGACAACCCAATAAATTCATCAAAATGACAAAAATGAAATATACCGTGTTTTCCATTTACCCTACCGAGAATATCTTTATTCATATTTATTAATTAGCAATTTCTGTTCCATTGGTAAATTAAATATACAAAGTGTGTTAATGTGTGTGTTAGTAAATTTGAAACCCGCACTCACGTTGACTCACAGAAGGAGGAAATGGATTTAAAAATCCGTTGAACTTCGTTTCATGTCCGTTCGAGTCGGACTAGGGGTGCCCTCGTAAAATTCTGGTATAAAAGTTGCTAATTTGCTGAATGACCAAAAATTAGACTGAAGTGGGATTGCATTATTAGAATACTTAATTTCCAAAAAAACCTTCAAAGATAAATTCATAGCATTAGATATCGGAAGTGCTTTAGGAACTCATACAAGTATTATGAGGTCATATGGTTTATCTGTTGATATAATTGACAAATATGAAAAAAATACTGAATTCGTAGAAGATTTTAACATACATAAGTTTAAAAAAAAATATGATTTAATTTTTTGTTCTCACGTTATAGAACACCAAAGAAATCCAGGACTCTTTCTTGATAAAATTTTTGATTCTCTCAAAGATGATGGGGATTTTATTATTTCAGCTCCAAAACATCCCGCAGAAAGATTTGTTGAAGGACATATATTGTCCACTATTTTACCAGTTTTTTTAAAGATGTTAATATATGCTGGATTTGATTGTAAAAAAGGTAAAATGATTTCACTTTTGGGTATTGAAAATTCATTTATTGTAAAAAAGTCCAAAAATTTCTCGCTAAAGGAAAGAGATGCGACTGGATATAAATGGACAAAAAATCACCGAGATCGTTCGCCAATAGAATTAAGAGCAGGTTATGAGATTCCAGCTACTACTTTGTATTTAAACAACTGTGAAATATTCAAGATATATGAAAAAGAATATGAAGAAAAAACAAATTCTGCCACTGGATTAATTTTCGATCCTCCTAGAAATTATAAAAAAAGAAATGTTTGTTTTTTTCTCAATACCTTTAAACAATTTTGTTTATACGATTCAGCTAAAAATCTTCTAGCTAATTTCAGTGATGATTATGTGCGTTTTAACATTTAAAAAAATCAATTATTAATCCACACAACTTAATTAACTTTACTTAAAAACATAATCCTACCCATCCCTACTGATTTCTAGGATGATTGCTTTAGCATTCACAGAAATAATCTTAGAGATTTTGAAAAAAAACATTGATAAAAGACATTGACACAAACAATGAAAGTCAATTTCATGAAGGGTTTTAATCATAAAACAACGAATTCAAAGCTAGCTGAACTTCAGTTCATGTCTGTTGGAGTCGGACATGGGCACCAATTGCTTTAGTTTGCAGTATTAATTTAAAATCAAAAAATTAGAAAAAATGTTTCTCATCTTTGTTTTCATCATTATAATGAATTAAACAATTTTTTAATCATAGGGGTTAAAATTTTTATTAATGGAAAAAAATGGAGTTTAAAAAATTCTTTTTAGAGGATAATACATACATAAGATTCAAAAAAATAGGTAACGGTCAGCCTATTTTGTTATTGCACACTTTTAGAAATAGAATGGAATATTCTGACAAACTTGGTAATTTATTAAAAAATAAGTTTACGGTTTACTCAATTGATCTCCCTGGTTTTGGAGACTCTCCAATTAATAAAAATACAATTTACAGCTTAGGTTTTTTTACAAATTCTATCGTCAATTTTTTAAAAAGTTTGAAAATTAAAAATCTAGTTATTGCAGGAGAATCAATTGGTGCGACTTTAGCAGCAAGTGTTTCAGTTGCACTTCCAAAAATTGTAAAAAAAATATTCATGTTTAATCCATATGATTACGACTCATATTTTGGTGAAGGAATTCAAAGAGGTAATTTTTTTGCAAAATTCATATTGTTTCACGTTGGAATTCCTGTAATTGGAAATTTTTTTTCAAGCTTAGAGAATAAATTTATATTAAAAAATGTTATGAGTGGTGGATTTTTTGACAAGCAAAACCTTACTGATAATTATCTAAACTTACTGTGTGGATCTCTTAAAAAAAAAGGATATGTTTACCACTTTAGAAATGTGCTATCTCAATTTAATAAAAATAATGGAATTAAAGATTTATATAAAAAAGTGTCTGTTCCAGTTGAATTATTTTATGGAAAACAAGATTGGGCAAAAGAGTCGGAGAAATTACAAACTCAAAATTTGTTAAAACTAGATAAATTTAAAACACTTAATAATTCGGCACATTTTTCTTTTTTAGAAAATACGAATGAAGTAGCAAAGTTAATTAAAATTTAAAAAGGAGTGATTAATATGGAAAAAATTGCATTCATAACAGGAGCCAATAGAGGAATAGGGTTTGAAACCTCAAAAAGACTAGCTGAAGAGGGTGTCAAAGTAATTTTGGGTTCAAGAGATTTAAATAAAGGAAAGGAAGCTGTCGAAAAATTAAGCTCTATCAATATTGATGCCGATCTAGTTCAATATGATGCATTTGATTTGGATGCACCTCAAAAGATTTATGATTATATATTCGAAAAATATAAAAAGTTAGATATTTTAATCAATAATGCTGGGGTCCTCTTAACAGGAAATCTATTTGTAACTAATAGTTCAACTATCACCGACAAAAATTTGAAAGATACTTTTCAAACTAATTTTTTTTCTATTGTTTCACTAACCCAAAAGTTACTTCCCCTACTTAAGAAGTCTAAAGCAGGGAGAATAGTAAATGTATCTACAATTCTAAGTTCATTAACTCTCCACTCAGCTAAAGATTCACCAATTTCACCAGCAAAAGAATTAGCATACAACTCCTCTAAAACAGCATTGAATGCATATACAATACATTTAGCCCTAGAACTAAAAGATACAAATATCAAAGTTAACTCTGGTCACCCTGGTTGGGTAAAAACTGAGCTAGGCGGTCCAAACGCGCCAATGGAAGTTAAAGATAGTTATAAAACCTCATTACGTCTAGCATTACTGGACTCAGATGGTCCAAGTGGAGGTCATTTTCACGAAGAAGATACCATACCATGGTAGTTCTAAAGTTAAATTTATATTTTAAAAATTAGTTTTATGATGCTGTTTATATTATCTAAATTAAGTATTTAAGTGTTTTTTTAATATAGTCTTTAAAATAATTGAAACCAAAAATGAGAAAAAACATTGCTATTATTGGTTCTGGATTAGCAGGAATTACTATTGCCTCAGAATTAAAAAAAAAATTCAATGTAGAAATTTTTGAAAAATCTAGAGGAGTGGGAGGAAGAATGTCAACTCGAAAGGAACATCCATTCATTTTTGATCATGGAGCGCAATTTTTTAAGATTACAACAACTGATTTCATGAATTTCGTTTCAGAACTACTTACGGAAAGAGTAATTTTACCGTGGAAATTCAAACTTGCACATTTTGAAGGTATTAAATTAACTAAAATTAAAATTATAGATAATGAAGATAAATTTTTTGTGGGAGTTCCGAATATGGATTCTATTATAAAATATCTGGCAAAGAAGATTGATGTAATGATTAATACTAAAATTGAAAAAATAATTAAAAAAAAAAACGACTGGTTTTTATATGATCAAAATAATAAAAGCTATGGTAAATATGACTGGGTGATTTCGACTCTTCCAGCAGAACAATCAAAAGAGTTAATTTCCAAAACAATCTCTTTTTACCCATTACTCAAAAAGATTAAAATGAAGGGTTGTTTTTCTTTGATGATTGGTATGAATGACCCAGTAAGCTTAGATTATGATGCTGCTATAATCAAAGACAATGATGTTGCTTGGTTAGCCATAAATAATTCAAAACCATTAAGGACAGAAAAATATAGTTTATTAATAAATTCTTCATATGATTTTGCTGCTAAAAATATTAGTTCTCCGAAAGAGAAAATTATAAACCATTTGTTAGATACAACTAGTGATGTAATTAATCGTCAAATTCCTGAATCAGCTATGATAAGACTTCATCAATGGAGATATGTTGAAGCAGAAAAACACCCAGATGATAATTTTTTTATTGATTCCCAAAATAAAATCGGGATATGTGGTGATTGGTTTGTAAATAGTAGAGTTGAGGGTGCGTTTATTAGTGCTAGTAACCTCTCAAAAGAGATTATTAAACACAATTTTTAAATTAATTATCAAAAGGAAGTGATGAATGATGTAAATTTATTCTTAGCTCATTTTTGTCTACCTTAATAAAACCAAAAGTATATTCAACTTTTAATAATTTGTTATGACTATCTTCAAAATAATAGTTTCCCATAGATAAAATATAACCATCATTTCCAATAATTTTAAAATTTTCAAAATTTATTGACTTCCACTCTTTAATTGCGAATCCTGTATCCTCTGAACACACTTGATTCTTGCCAATAAAATAAGAAATGAACTCTTTTCTCTTAGATCTAAATTGATTAATTTTAGCTAAAGTGGGTTTAAATAAAACATCAGAATACTGAAATGCATAAACGTCATCTAACAATTCATCTACCAAATCATTTAAGTTTTCATTTTTTTTGTGGGCTTTACTGATTGCAAGAATGTAATCTGCCCACTTTCTCTGAGTTTTGAGTACTAGGTCTATTAAATTATTATTCATGATTCAAACTATTAAAAGTTAATTACTTAAAATATTTTTTCAGAGATGTTATGTCAATTTTATATTTACCTTTTACAAATCAATCAAATTTACTAAAATGTCCATATGAAAAAATTATATAGTAAATCACATAGAGAACTTCAGGATCAGTTCGATTCAAGAAAAATGGCAGATCGTTTAAATGAAGTAATTGTTAAAAAATCATTTGATGAAGACGCAATAAATTTCATAAACGCCATAGATATGTTTTTTCTATCAACAATAGATCACAATAATCGTCCAACAGTTTCATACAAAGGGGGAGATCCCGGATTTGTCAAAGTTATTGATGAGACTACCCTTGCTTTCCCAAGTTTTGACGGAAATGGGATGTTTATGTCTATGGGAAATATAAAGCAGAATAATAAAATTGGAATGTTGTTTATTTCCTTTGAGAAACCTCATAGACTGCGTGTTCATGGGGAGGCAACAATTACTGAAGGTGACTCTTTATTAAAAATTTATCCCGAAGCAGATTTAATCGTCAGAGTAAAATTAACAGATTATTGGCAAAATTGTCCACGATATATCCATAGATATAAAAAAATAGATGAATCTAAATATGTTCCTAAAAAAAACAAAAAGACTCCAGTCGCAGGTTGGAAAAAAACTGATATCGTCCAAGACGTTCTATCGAAAAAAGATAGAAAAAAAATTAACAAAAAAGATGTCATTGGTATTAACGAATGGTTAGAAAAAGTTAAGTCAGGAGACCCCTCCGCTTAAATGATCGTATAATTATGTTAAACATATAATTTAAAACAATTTTTTAATATCTTTACTTTTATAAAAAAACTTTTGATTTAGATTGTTCAGAAATGCAAAAACTTTTTCTAATATTCTTTTTTTTATTTTCTCTAAAGTATGATGTTGTTTATACAAAGGATCATAAGGATTTAGTTTATACTTGTGCTGACAGAAAAGGTCCAGTATTGGAGTTTTTGATACCTAATTTTAAAGATAATGAATTTAAAAAAGAAATATCTTTAAAATTTTATAAAACTAATAAAGATACTTTTACTGGATACGGAACCATAGAAAAAAAAAGTAGCCCAATTGATTATTCTTATACATTTTATTTAATAGAAATATCAAAAAATTTAGAAAATACAGAAATTACTCAAATTGAATTTTTTCCACCGTCGCACATGATAGTCACAAAAAATAAATCATCTAGCAAAAGTCTTGTTTGTTGGCATTAATTTGAAACCCGGTTAAATCAACTTTAAATAAATAAAGAACAAGAACTTTATAGAAGGATCAAAATATTATATTATAATAATAATTTAAAATAATTATGAGTTTTCCTACAACCCCAAGTTTTCGTCTAGACAATAAGAGGTCACTGGTTACTGGTGCTGGCAAAGGAATTGGATTAGGTGCATCAATTGCCCTTGCAGAGGCAGGTTCAGAGGTAGTTATGGTCTCTAGAACAAAAAAAGATTTAGATTCTCTTCAAAATTATATTTCCGAAAAAGGTCATAAAGCTTACTATAAGGTTCTGGACGTAACAAATATTAAAGATATTGAAAGTTTTCTAAATGATGAAAGTCCTTTTGATATCCTAGTAAATAACGCTGGATCAAATGAACCATCAGAATTCATTAGTTTTAAAAGTAAAAGTTTAGATCGTATTATATCATTGAATGTGAAATCTGTTTTCCAGCTTACAAAAATTGTTGTAAGAAAAATGTTAAAAAATGGTTTAAATGGATCAATAATAAATGTTTCTTCTCAAATGGGTCATGTAGGTGCTCAAGGTAGAACAATTTATTGTTCTTCAAAATTCGCATTAGAGGGTTTAACTAAATCTTTAGCGATTGAACTTGCACCAAAAGGTATTAGGGTAAATTCTATTTGTCCTACTTTTATAGAAACGTCTTTAACAAAACCTTTTTTAAAAAACAAAGAGTTTAAAAAAGAAGTTATTTCAAAAATTCCTTTAGGAAGATTAGGTCAAGTTGAAGAATTAATGGGATCTTTTGTTTTTTTGGCATCTGAAGCCTCTTCATTGATTACAGGAACAAGTTTGATTATTGACGGTGGATGGACTGCACAATAATTTTTTCTTTATCAAATATTTAACAAAGGATCTGGTATTTTAAAATAGTAGATAAGCGTTAAAACTATCAATCCAGAAAAAATTAAATAATATGCTGTAGGTATTATTGTAATTCTAAGAATTTGACCTTCTTTTCCCAATAAACCGACGGTTGCCGACGCTGCTACTACATTGTGAATTGCAATCATATTTCCTGCAGCTGCCCCTACACTCTGTGCTGCAACCATTAGTGCACCAGATAACCCTAATAGGTTTGCAGTTTCGAATTGAAATTGACTTAACATTAAGTTACTTACAGTATTAGATCCAGCAAGAAATGCTCCAACTGCACCTATTAAAGGTGAAACCAATGGATAAAAATTTCCCATTAACCTAGACATTCCCTCAGCCATAGCTATTGGCATGCTCACAATTTCTTGAGAATTCAATCCTGAATTGATCATTATTCTTACAAGAGGTATTGTAAAAATTAAAACAAAACCAGCACTAAAAATTGTTTTTGTCGAATCGCGAATTGCTTTAAATATTTCCTCATGCTTCATTTTGTGAATTATGAATGTTACTAGACATACAAATACCAATATACCTCCGGGTAAATAAAAAAACTTCAAACTTGCATTGATTTTTTCTTCATTAAAAATGCTATTAAATTCTAAATCTATTGATTTTAAAAAATCTGATAAAGGTTCATAAGTTCTCGAGAACACAAGTAAAAATGCAAGGAAAACATATGGAAACCACGCTAAAACATTACAAATTTTTTTTTGAGATATGCTTTCAAGTGATGTTTCCATATTTCCCATCCACGATGTTGGCCAATCACTAGAATGAGCAAAATCCCAAGAATCTTTTGGAATTAAAACGTTTCTTTTTATTGCGAAAATTACAATTGATAGTCCAGTCAACCCACCAATTATTGAAGGAAATTCTGGCCCTAAAAAAATACCAGATAAAAGATATGGTATTGTAAAGCTAAGTGCTGCAAAAATTGCAAAAGGAAATATTGATAGTCCTTCAGTCCATGATTTATTTTTTCCAAAAAATCTTGTCATGATAACTATTAACATAATAGGCATAAAAGTTCCGCAAATTGCATGAATTATTGCAACCTCTGATACTATAAGATTAAAAAAAGATTCCCATTGAACGTTTTTAAGTTCTAATTCTTCAGATATTGTAATCTTATCTAACCCACCTTGAACTCCCACAAGCATTGGTGTACCAACAGCACCAAAGGAAACAGGTGTGGATTGGATCATCAAGCCAAACACAACTGCTGGCAAAGCCGGGAATCCTACGGCTACCATTAATGGTGCTGCTACTGCTGCTGGCGTTCCAAAACCTGAAGCACCTTCTATAAAACAACCAAACAACCACGCAATCAGTATTACTTGAATTCTCCTATCTGAACTTATCTGTGAAAAACCTTTTCGGATAGTTAACATCGCCCCAGAATATTTAAGCGTGTTTAGAAGCATGATAGCTCCGAAAATAATCCATAGAATACCTACTGTAATTATTAAACCTTGAATAGTCGAAGCCAAAACTCTTAAAAAGCTCATTTCCCAAACAAAAAGCGCGATACCTACTGTAAATAAAAACACAAATGGCATCGCAAATTTTGCTGAAATTCTCAAACCAACAAGAAGGATTCCGGCTAATAGAATAGGACCAAAGGCAAAAAGAGGTAAAAGATCAATTAACATCTTTAATAATCATCCTTTTTGAATCGTACAAAACTAAACATTACAATTTTTTTTAATTTTTTTAAATCTTCTTCTGGCCCAGAAATTATAAATGATATTAGAAAATTTTTTAAATGGTGTAATACTCACTATCAAAGATAAAATTTTAAAATACTTAAATTCATTCCAAATTATGATAAAAGCGTCAACACCAATTTTTTTATCTCCATTTTTATCAATTGCATGCAGATACATTAAACTATCTTCGAAATCAATATTATAATTACTAAGAACATCTACCTTAGAATTAATATCAACCCAATTAAAAGTTTTCTTGAGATCAAGTTTTTTGTAAAATTTAATTTCTGAATTACATAAATTACAATTTCCATCATAAAATACTGTTATCTTTTTCATCGTATTATTATAAGTTAAAATTATTGTTTTAAAATTTAAAAATGATAATATATATCTTTATTGTAATTTTTAAAGATGGGAGATTTGAAAATGAATAATAGTAATGACTGCGGTTGCGGAAGATCGCCAACTGGAAAATGCATAGGTTGGCATAGTCTTAGTGAAAAAGAATATCAAGACAAACTAGAGGCGTATAATTTAAAAACTAGTGATAAGAGTAAATAGCATTTTCTAAATTTGACTATTTTTTAAACAAATTTAATTTCAGAGCTTTCTGCAGATATTGCGTTAGCTGCGTTTTTTAAACCTCTTGGTATTGCTTCTCCGTAAAAGATTGAATGTTTATTTTTAACAATTAGTTTTAATGAATTTTTTTTAAATTTAAGATTGCAAAGTTTTAGATTCTTTGTTGAAATACCACCAGTTATGTGGTGGGCTAACCTTAAACATTGGCCAATAAATTTACACAAATTCTTTTTATCATCATCAATTTGATTGTAAAACTCTTCTACACTCTTATCCTTGATTCCATTTGAATGCCTAAAATACATAATAAAAGCTAGTTCAATTCTTTCTTTTCTAGTTATACCATAAAAAGGATACCATAAAATTCTCTCTAGACCATACATTCTCCTATGTTCAGGATGCACATCCCATGCTATATTAGATATCCAACAAGCTGACATAAGAATATCATCACTAATATTAAAAGTGCTTGAAACATCTTTTAGCCATTTAAATAATCCATTAGCCATAGAAGATGTCATGGTTTGATCTGCCAGTCTTTGGATCTGAAAAAGAAATGCATCGTTATTTGATCCTTTGATTAAACTATTAATATATCCTTCACGAATACTAGAACTGGAAAAGTAAACATCTTTCACGTTAAAAAATAAAATCATATGTTCTAAAACATTTAAAGCATAAGGTAATGAATTTCGTCTACTTTTTGTGATATTTAAAAGTAAGTCCGTATTAATTTTATTATTTTTCGTCACTAAGTTTTTTTTTAAAATATTTTTTATATTCTGAGATGAAATTGAAAAATCCTGTACAACTTTAAGATTTATTTTCTTTAAGAACATATATAGTCTAGCAATTACTCTAAATGAACCCCCAACAGCATAGAAGTTTCTATACCCATGATTTTTGATTTTTTTTAAACTTTTAACTATATGATCATTAACTGAATAACTAAAGGGTTTCCCAATATTTTCTAAAAATGCATAGCCTAATTTTAAGGAGCCCAAAAAATTTATATCACCATTTACACACGTTAATTCAAGACTTCCACCCCCGAGGTCTCCAACTATGCCGGTAACATTTTTATGACTATACAGTATTCCTAGCGCGGCAAATTTACCCTCAGATTCTTCAGAAAGAATTTTTAGGTTAACATCAAATCTATCTCTGATAATTTTTTCAATTTGAAGTCGATTCTGGGATATCCGAATGGCTGATGTGGCAAGGAATGTTGGTGTTTGACTATTCATAGATTTAGAAATACTAACAAATCTATCCAAAACATCTAACATAAATTTAAGTTCTTTACCCTCTATTTTTGAATTAACAGCAACTACTTTTCCAAGATTACAGATAACTTTTTCATTAAATAATGTTCTTGCTGCAACTGACAATGAATCGTAGACAACTAACCTAATAGAAAAAGATCCAATATCTATGATTGAAAATGGAGTATTCTTTATTTGATTATTTTGAATCTTCATTTTTCACTTTGTTTGCGCCTCTTCCAGATAGAGAAGAATTCTTTAAGAAAAATTCATGTGATGAGAATTGTTTGCTAGAGTTTGTAATCTTCTCATAAGTACCATCTCCTTTTAATTCTGAAGTATTAGTATTATCTTTTAAATAATTAGTCATTATCTGGTCTAAAATTTGTTCATGAACTGTCTGATTAAGTATAGGTATAAAAGTTTCTACTCTTCTATCAAGATTTCGCGTCATTAAATCAGCCGATGAAATATAAACTTTTACTTTTCTAGAAGGCATCTTATTGCCATTTGAGAAACAATAAATTCTGCTATGCTCTAAAAACCTTCCAACAATACTTCTTACTCTAATATTTTCTGAAAGGCCTTTAATTCCTGGTCTTAGTCCACAAATTCCCCTCACTATTAATTCAATTTTTACACCCATTTGGGATGCGTTATACAAGGCATCTATAATCTCAGGATCAATGAGAGAATTTATTTTAATCCATATTCCTGAATCAAGGTTTTTTATTTTGTTAGTGACTTCTTTGTTAATTAACTCAATTAATTTTGTTCTAAGACCAAGCGGTGAACACACTATTTGGGATAGGTTTTCTGGCTTTGCATAACCAGTTATAAAGTTAAAAATTTTTCCAGAATCTTTTCCTAATTCCTCGTTACATGAAAAAAATGATAAATCTGTATAAACTTTTGCCGTTAATGGATGATAATTCCCAGTTCCAAAATGATTGTACGTTATAATTTTATTTCTCTCTCTTCTTGTAACCATTGATATTTTTGCATGCGTTTTCAAACTAACAAAACCGTAAACAATCTGCACACCTGCTTTTTCTAAATCTTTTGCCCATTTGATATTTTTTTCTTCATCAAAACGAGCTTTTACTTCTATAATAGCTGTAACAGCCTTTCCATTATTTGAAGCCTCAATTAAGGCGCTTACAATTGGTGAATTATAACTTGTCCGATAAAGTGTTTGCTTTATTGAAATTACATTTGGATCATTTGCAGCTTGATTTAAAAAATTAATCACAACATCAAATGTTTCAAAAGGATGATGTAGTATCAAATCTTTTTTCTTTATAGCTTTAAAACAATCTCCAGAAAAATCTTTTATCCTTTTCGGATACCTTGGATAAAATTTTTTAAATACCAAATCTAAATCAGCCAAATCTATAATTTGACTAACCGATTCGACATCTAGTAAAGATTTCACTTTAAACAATCCATCATCTCTTACTCCGAGTTCTTTTTTTACAAAATTCAATAATTTTTCTCCAATATTTTCTTTAACATAAAGCCCAATAACCGAACCTAATCTTCTTTTTTTTAGAGCTATCTCAAAAGATTGCATTAAATCTTCTGCTTCTTCTTCAAACTCAATATCACTGTCTCGAATTACTCTTATTAATCCTGATTCCTGTAAATTGAATTCTGGAAAAAGCTTATGAATATTTAGTAAAATAATATCCTCAGTACTTATAAAGGTATCTTCTTTATTATTAAGTTTAAAATACCTTTTTTGGGTTTGTGGGAAAGTTACAAGAGCTGAAACTTTTTTTTTATCTCTGTTAATTAATGAGAGTATTAATGTCAAACTTAAGTTTGGGAGAAAAGGAAAGGGATGAGCTGGGTCAATGGCAAGCGGAGTTAAAGTAGGGTAAATTTCTTCGTCAAATATATTTGAGATTTTAAAAGAAAATTTTTTCAAATCTTGTTTTGAATTAATAATTTTTAAATTGTGAAATTCCAGTTTCTTTTTAAGTGAATGCCATACATGTTGTTGTTCCTCTAACAAATCTTTCATACTAAAAATTACATCTAGAAGTTGCTGACGAGGTGTTCTGCCGTCAGAGCTTTTTTCTTCAATATTTTCTCGAATCTGTCTTGCAATTCCAGCTACTCTGACCATGTGAAATTCGTCAAGATTATTTCCTGAAATTGATAAAAATCTTAATCTCTCTAAAATTGGGTAATTTTTATTTTTTGCCTCATTCAAGACTCTTCTGTTAAAAGAAAGCCATGAAAGCTCTCTATTTATAAATCTTTTTTCATCGTACTTACTAATATTTTCATTCAAATCTAAACTATCGGCATTAGACATCTAAACAACTATTCAAAAAATATATATTACATCAAAATTAAATTAATAAATATCTCTTAGATATCTTTTCTCACGTTTAAGATTATTCATATATTCGTTGGTTTTATCATCGTTTAGTTTACTAGATTTCTGAATTAAATTATACAAAGCTTTGTCTACGTCTCTAGCCATATAATTAGCATCGCCGCAAACGTAAACGTAAGCGCCATTTTCTATCCAGTCAAATAATTCTTTTGAAGATTCTAACATTCGATGTTGTACATAAATTTTTTCTTTTTGATCCCTTGAAAAAGCTAAATCAAGCTTTGTCAAAATTCCATCTTTTTTAAAATCACTAATTTCTTTTTCGTAAATAAAATCATTATTTCTGGTTTGATCTCCAAAAAATAACCAATTTTTTCCACTACCCCCTCTTAACCTTCTATCTTGTAAAAAAGCCCTAAATGGTGCAACACCAGTACCAGGCCCAATCATAACGATTGGAATAGAATTATCTTCAGGTAATCTAAATGAGTGATTTTGACTTACAAATATTCCAGCATTATCTATAGTTTCTTCAGAATTAGAAAGAAAATTAGAACATACTCCTTCATGAACTCTTTGCGAATATTCCCATTTAACGGTAGAAACTGTTAAATGGACTTGATCTTTATACATTTTTTGGCTTGATGATATAGAGTAAGCCCTAGGTTGTAATGGTTTTAATAAACTCAAGAATTCATCAGGTGGAATTGAAACATTATTATCCAAATTCAGAAGATCAAGCACATCCTTACCCCACAAAAAAGAATCAAATTCTTTACTATTTCCAGATTCTAGGAGTCTTTGCATCTTACTAATTTTTGAATTTCCTAATATATAGTTAACCAAATCTTTACTAGGTGAGAGTATTTCATACTTATTCATTAGAAGATAATGAATAGTATTTTGAAATCCGGAGGGTTTAAAGTTATTATTTAATTTTAGTTTTTTTAGAATCTCTCCTACAAGTGTTCTTGAATTTGTTGGAAATACGTTAAGGGTATCGCCGACTTCGTATCGAATTCCACTTTCTGCCAACTCTATTTCATAATGTCTAATTTCTTTATTTGATTTATTACCTGACAGTAACAAATTTGCTGAGATTTCTGCAAAATATGGGTTTTTTTTGCTCCAAGAAAATAATTCTTCTTTAGTATTTTTTTCTGTAACATTTAATTCTTTAAGCCCACCAAAAGATGGAAGAGTAGATTTTAGCCACTCATTAGAAGGAATTTCGTAATCAACGTCGCAATCAATTCTTTTACTAACTCTTTTTGCCCCTAACTGCTCTAATCGAAAATCCAACAGTTTTCCTGCATTACAGAACATTTCATAACTAGTATCACCTAATGAAATTACTCCGAAACTTAAATTATTAAGTTTCGGGGCAATCTCTGAAGACAAAGACTCCCAAAATAATTGTGCGCCGTCAGGCATCTCCCCCTCACCATAGGTGGAAATCACAAAAACAGCTTTTTCCATTTCTTGTAATTGATCCATCGAAACATCATCCAGAGATAAGAGATTGCTATCAAAGTTATTTTTTGAAGCTAAATCTGCTGCATTCCTCGCTAGTGACTCTGAATTTCCTGTTTGTGTTCCATATAGAAAATTTATTTTAACTTTTTCAGTTTCTTTGGGAAAATTTTTATTGTTAAAATTCTCTTTGATACCAGCTAAAAAACCAGAAATCCACTGTTTTTGATTTGAAGAAAATGGAGCTTTATCGGGGAAGAAAGGAGTATCTCCGATATTTTTTTCTCCAGCAATCTTTTCTGCATTTTTTAAATTTATAGATTTATTTTTCGACATTTTTCTGTACTCAATAATAAAATGGTAACGATCTAACTATTTACAACTAAATCTGAAAGTATTTGATTGCAAAAGAGTTCTTCGTAATCTGGTATTTTATGCATCGCTGTAATATTTTTTCTATCTTGGTGGATAATCCATCCGTAAGTACTCAAACTTTCCATACCTAAAACATTTCTTAAAGTTAAAGCTTTTTTGAAATCATTCAATCTTTTATTAGCTATCATAACGGCAAGTTCTTTGTCGGAATAATGGGAGATTGCCTCTCTCGAATGTTTTAGTAAACTATTCATTAGTTTGAAATCTTCAGTTAATATTAAGTTTTGAACAACCTCATTTATTTCAAGATCACTAACTTGATTTTCGGTCTTAGAGTTTTTCAATGCAATTTTTTGCGCAGAATCAAGGACCATCCAATTATTTAGAAGTTCATATTTTTTAATAGAATTACTTTGTTTTTTTCTTGGCACTTCTCCCATTAAAATTTTTTCTCCCTTGCGCCAAGCTTTTTTGAATTTTTCAATTTGAAACACAGACATAGCTTCAGAAAGTTCTTCAATTAAATCTTTTCTTGTCTTACTTTCTAAAATACTTTCATAATCTTGATACTGTAAAAATGCTTTTGGAGTAATTATAGCCATATTGTACTTTTCAACTGACCAATTTTTTAATATATATTTTACTTTTTTTGAATCAGTAGCATACAAATGCCAATTTAAAAGATTAAAAATTGTGTCTTCGTGCATTCTAGATATTTCTGATTTCTTGTTGAGATAATTTAAAAACACTGATTCTTTACTTATGTTATCGCCAAGTAACCTAAGGGGATCATATTGATAAGCAAAACCACCAGACATTCCATTCCCGAAACCCCTTGAAAATTTTCCTAAATTTAGAATCGTCCCGTTTGTCATATATTCAGCACAATATTCTCCAACACCCTCGATTACAGAGACTGCTCCAGAATTCCTTACAGCAAATCTGTCGCCGGCTTGTCCCTCAACAAACAGTTTACCTCCTGTAGATCCAAACAGAGCAAAGTTTCCTATTAACACTTGTCTGCCTTTATCTTTTGAATTAATGCATGGATTTTTAATAATGATCTCTCCACCACAAGATGATTTCCCGACACCATCATTACATGTGCCAGTATGAATTAACTTCATACCATTATTACAAAATGCTCCAAATGATTGACCAGCTGATCCTTTTGTTTGAATTGTAATTGTATCTTTGTCTAAAAAATTTCTTCCTGTTTTAGATTTAAAAACGCAATTGAATTTAAGCTTGGCTTTTTCATGATTTATTAATCTTTCAATATCAATTGAAAGCTGTCCGCCAAAAGTTTTGTTTCTGTTACTTAGAGTCAGGCCTTTACCTAAATCTATATTTCTAGAATTTTTAGAAAATAAGTTTTTCTTTACTAGATTATAAAATTTATCGTCAATGGAAAAATCTTTTTCTAAATAAATTGGACTCTTAACTTTTTTGGTTTTAATTTCTTTTAACATGTCCCGCAAATCAACTTCACCAACTGTTGAACTTGAATTCGTCAAATGAAGAAGATTTGTATGTCCTCTTATTTTTTTTAGAGATTTGAAACCAATTTTTGCCAATATTTCTCGCACTTCATGGGCCACGTTTAAATAAAACTGAGCAAGTGCTCTAGCGTCTCCGTTGAAGACTTCAGCATTTGTAGTAAGACCTGCTGGACATTTAATGTTACAATTTTTAGCCATAACACATTTCATCATCATCATTGCAGTAGTACCAAACTCAAAACTATCAGCACCCAGTATTGCAGATTTAATTACATCACTTCCCGTCTGATGGGCACCAGAACACCTTAGTAAAACTTTTTCTCGTAAATTATTAGCACATAAAGCCTGATGAACTTCACTCAATCCAATCTCAACTGCACGTCCTGCATACTTAAGAGAAGTAACGTTTGCCGCACCTGTACCCCCAGTATTCCCAGCGATATTTATTACATCGGCTCCAGCTTTTGCTACACCAACCGCAATCGTTCCAATCCCTACAGAGGATACTAACTTTACAATAACTCGTACCTTCGCTGCTTTTGCATCATGAATAAGTTGAGCCAGATCTTCTATTGAATATGTATCATGATGAGGAGGGGGTGAGACTAATTCAACTCCAGGTGTTCCATTTCGAGCAGCCGCAATTTCGACATTTACCTTAGCAGCTGGCAGTTGTCCACCTTCTCCAGGTTTTGCACCCTGTGCTATTTTTATTTCAATTTCTTCTAGCATTGGATCTGCTAAATATCCCGCCCATACACCGAAACGTCCTGATGCCAACTGTTTTATTTTAGATGCTCTAATAGTTCCATATCTTGACATATGTTCTCCACCCTCACCACTATTCGAAAAAGCACCAACCATATTAGTTCCATGAGCAATTGCTTCATGTGCTGATGAGACTAAAGCCCCGTGACTCATTGCACCCGATGTAAAGGTTTTTGTAATTTCGCTTGCCCTCTGAACTTGTTTCAAATTAATTGGGTCTGATGAAGAAAGAATTTTAGATAAAAATTCTTGAGCATCTGAGTTGGCTTCCAATAAAATATTTTTTTCACTGACTTCTTTTATTTTTATTTTTCTTTTAAACACTCCTTGAAGTGCCTTTGAAAACTCTAAATGCTTAGAATATTTCTTATGAACTTCGCATTTTAAACTCAGTGAAAAAAAATTATGTTTATTACTAATGACTAAATTTTGAAATAAAAAATTATTGTTTCCTTTTTTTGAGAAAAGTTTTATTTTTCCCAAAAAGTCATCTCTTGTTTCCAACTTTCCAAGATCAATAGGAAATGATAAGATATCTCTCAAAGCAACTGGTCTTAATTCCCTTTCATTTTTTAACATTTTAGAAAATGAACGATAACCGGGTGTTACTTTGAATTTATTAATTTGCTGATTGTTTAGTTTTTCGAAGTTAGTATTCTTAAAATCTTTGTCACTTAGGCCAAATGAGTTGTACATCTTATTAAGAGTTAATAAACGCATATTCTCTTGATGGTCTTCAAGTTTATTTCTCTTAAAAAAAATCTTCTCGTCAGTCATTTCTAGAAACCCTCTTACAGCAGTTAATCCATACGAGTGTCCAGCTCCTTCTGCTCTTTCCTTAAATAATCCAACTATAGGAATTTCAGATTCGTCAGAGACTTCTTTTGATTTGGAATGCCAATTTACTATACTTTGAGCTATGTCAGAAAAACCAACACCACCAACAGGTGAGGAAATATTTGGAAAAAACTGTTTTAAAGTTAGATCATTAGTGTTTAAAAAATTGGATTCGAAAAATTCTCCACCTGAATAGCTTTCAACAGTGCAAAGTCCAACTTTTCCCATAATTTTCATAAGAGACTTTTCACAGGCCTTTTTAAAGTTTTCTTGTGATTTTTGTTTATTTTTGTGGAATTTATCATTACTTCTCATTTCAGAACAAATAGAATAAACTGCAGAACCACCAAATCCAAGTGCACATGCTACATGGTGTGGAGAAGAAATCTGTCCACTTTCAACAATTATTGATGTTTTAAATCTTAACCCAGCTGAAATTAAACTTTGATTGATAGCTGAGACAGTCAATATCATTGGAATCGCCGCGCGCTTTGAACTTACACTTCTATCACTCAACACTACAATCCCACCACCTGAAGATACAAAATTGTTAACCTTTTGTGATAATTTTTTTAATGCAATCACAAGAGCTTTTTCATTTTCTTTAGAATTTTTGTAATTTGGTTTATATGTAAAATCAAAGCACTCTATAGGTAGTAGTTTTTGATTTTTTAATACGTTTAAGTCCTTTTCTAGAAGAATGGGCGAATCCAAAACAATTTGAGGAACCATATCTGTTTTTAAATTAACTTTGGGACCCAGTGCCATTCGCAATGTCATTCCATCCGACTCTCTGATTGGATCTAATGGGGGGTTCGTAACTTGAGAAAACCTATGGGAAAAAAATTTGGCCATCCCCCCTTCCGACTCGGACAATGCATTTATTGCATTTCCATATCCCATAGCTGAAACTTTTTCTACACCGTTTTCTAGTATAGGATCAATTAAAAATTTTAAACTTTCTTGGTTTTGGTAATAAGCAACATATCTTCCTGCATTTACTAAATCTGCTTCATAGTTTTCAAAAGTTGCCGACTCGTTTATGTTAATATCAGATAATTTTATGGCATGCTTTTTTAACAATTCTATATAGTCTCTTTTTTTTGCAAGCATAGAATATGTATCGCCTGTATCAAATAGTTTCTTTTTTTCGTGATCATAATAAAAAATCCCACCAGCTTCTATTCTACCTCTTTTAACAACACTGGATTCTGGAAAATTAATTTGACCAGCTTCTGACATAACTGAAACATATTTATGAGTTTCAACTGTTCTTAAGGGGCGTAACCCAAGTCTATCTAAGCAAGCACCAATAATTACACCGTCTCCAAAAATCACAGCCGCTGGTCCATCATTTTTCTCTTCATATAAGGAAAAAAACTCAAACATAGATCTTATTTTTTTTGATAACTTTTTATTATTCTCCCATGCTGGTGGCATCATACAAACTATTGCTGACACAATATCTAAATCTTCTTCAGCAATTCGATTTTTTAAAGTCTGGTCAAACCGACAACTATCAGATTGTCCTGCTGGTCTTACGATATTTTTTTGCCTTGCTTTAAAAATAGCGTTTTCTGATAATCTATTTTTATTATCAGTATTAAGTTCTCCATTATGCGCCATCATCCTAAATGGTTGTGCCATAGAAGGGTGTGGATCGGTATTAGTTGAAAATCTTGTATGAAAATATAGAGAATGAATCTTTTGATTTTTATTTTGTAGATCTAAAAAATAAGGAATTAATTCATTGGAATTAAGTCTGCCCTTTAAAACTTGAACTTTTGTTGAAAGTGATAATGGATATAGTCCTTGCAATTTTTTTGATTGAAAAGCAATCTGCTCTATATCAAGAAGTGCCTCATGAGTAACACCTTCGACATCTGAGGAATTTAAATTTATGGGTGTTTCAAAAATCCATTGTTTTATTAAAAGTTGTACATTTCTTGAAGCTGGAGTTAAACATTTATAATTAACAGGAATCATTCTTGACATGATTAGTTTCATACCTTTATTTTTTAAGGTATTTTCAATTAGATCTTGAGCATCAGAATGATATCTCTTTTGGTCGGGAAGAAAAAAGTTTCCAACACAAAATTTTTCAGGTTTAAGTTTTTTCGATGTGATCTCTCTAAAAAAATTTGTAGATAGGTCAATACAAATACCAGCTCCGTCGCCAACACCTTCTGAAGACATACCTCCTCTATGAGGTACTGAACATAGTGCTTCATGTGCATATTTCAAAATTTTATGAGATTGTTTTCCATCTTTTCGTGTCAAGAATCCAACCCCACAACTACTTTTTTCTATGCTATCATCATATAGTCCAAACTTCTTTTTCATTTATCTATTTTAATCCCATTGTACTATATATTATTTAATATTTTGCTATAAAACATCAATGGTCATCATTTTTTATTTTTTTTTGAAAAAATTATTCAAATTTCAATTTTCTCATAAAATTTGCCTAGTTGTCAATAATCATGGTCTTATCATATGATATCTTTCCCATAGTTTCTGAATCTGATGTTTCTTCTCTGATATATTTAACAATTCCAAAATCTCTAGAATACCAAGTTTCTATTGAAACTTCTATTTTTATATTGCTTAAGGGGGGGCCAGGATTAAAACTAGTCATTCCACGACTTGATATTTTTATACAATTTTTGATCTTTTTTCCATTTATTGAAACGGTATCATTTGTTTTTTCAATTATGTTTTCTAACTCCAATGGCAAATTAGTGTTATAAACTCTGTCATATCCTAATTTCATTTGCAAAGTTGTTTTATCATTGGTTTTCCATTTTGTTCCAACTTCAACAGGAAATGCCAAGACAATTTTTGAAATACTATTATTTAAAGTTTTTTTTATTATCCCATTTTCATTTTGTGAAAAAAAAAATACCTCTCCATCATTTTTTAAAACAGGTAATAGATTATTTGAAATAGATAAAAAAGATAAACTCTGTCTGTAAACATTTCGTTTGTTTTCTTTATCCAGAAAAATAACCTCATAAAAGAGTGTTTTTCCTTGAGATTTTTCCAAAAAACTCATCTCACTCTTACATGAAAGAATAAAGAAAAAAATCAAAATAAATGAATTATAAAATATTTTACTCTGCATATTTACTAAAACATTTCCTCTTTTACTAATTCAGATAGACCCAATTTGTATTCTAAAGCATTGCACAACATTTGACCTATGAGTATATGTGCCTCTTGAATTCTGGAAGTATTCTTAGCCGGAACGGAAATGATTTCATCGGTAAATTTTTTGATTAATTCTGTATTTCTTCCGGTGAAAATTATTGTCTTCATCTGATTCTCTTTTGCATATTCAAGAGCTCTAATAACGTTTTTACTTTTTCCAGATGTAGAAATTCCAATTACAACATCATCTTTCTGACCCAGTGCCTCAAGTTGTCTAGAAAATAAAAATTCAAATCCCAAATCATTGCCTATAGCAGTTAGTGTCGAGGTATCGGTAGAAAGGGATAAAGCTGGAATTGCTTTTCTAGTTTTATTAAATCTCACTGTCAATTCAGTAGACAGATGTTGCGCATCTGAAGCACTACCTCCATTGCCAAAAAAGATTATTTTTCTTCTTTTTTTTATGGCTTTAAAACATATGCCCACTATGTTTAAAAAGCTTTCTTGTGCATCGATCTTAAGTTTTTTAATAACTAATTCGTGTTCAGTTATCTGTGTTTGAAAAAAGTCTTTCAAGTTTTTGTTCATGCAAACCCTGTTTATTTGGCGATCTTATCTGGACTTGAACCAGAAACTAATCCTTAGGAGGGACTTGTTATATCCAATTTAACTATAAGACCATAGTTTATATAAAACAGAAAAAAATTTAAAGTCAAAACGGAATTTGATATTTGAGCACCAGAGTTTCTGAGCCTGGGTTTCTATATCCACTGTCAGCATTGGATATATGAAATATTCCTGCTCCTAAACGAACATTATTTTTGAATCTATAAAATAAATCAATGCCAATATAAAATTCCATATGATTTCCAGCTTTTATTTCACTGCCATCTTTGTAATATCCACATGCAACACTGGGCGTTAGGATAATATTTTTTTTCTTTGTGTAGTAACCATCAATTCCAAAACCTCCATAAGCATAATAAGTTCCGGCAGAAGTTCCCAAAAATCCCAAAAAAGGTTTAATTATGTTGAATACTTTTTTTCCACTATGTACTTCTAAATTTAACATCTCTGAAGTTTTGTTATAAGGGCCAGTTCCATCCTCCATAAAATTGAATTGTCCGACTCCAACTGAAATTCTATGATTATTGTCTTTTGATTTTAAAGGAGAAGAAAAAAGAAAAATAAATAAAAAAAGTAAATTTTTCATAAAGCTATTTATCATCTGCTGAGTGGTATTTGATATTTAAATATTATTTGTTCTGATCCAGGGTTCCTGTATCCCAAACCTGCATTAGAAATATGAAAAACTCCTAACCCTACTCTAACATTGTTTCTAAATCTGTAAGTAACATCTCCACCGCTTCTAAATTCCATTGTATGGCCGAGTCGAATATCATCTCCATCTGAATATGTGCCAACCGCCAAACTGGGAGTCAATACAACACACTTACATTTTAAAAAGTATAAATCACTGCTTAATCCAAAATATCCATAATATGCTGATTCTGTTGTTCCTAAGAAACCTATTAACGGCTTCAAAAAATTAAAATATTTTCTTCCAGAAAATAATTCTACATTGTATCCTGTAGAAGATGAATTAAATGGCTTGCTTCCATGTTCCAAAAAATTGTAAATTCCAGATCCGATAGACAATTTAGGATTTTGATCTTTTGAAGCTAGTCTATCTACAGGGATTAATAACAAAATTATTAAAAAAAAAAAAATCATATATAAATGTTAATTATGCATTAAAATCTAGTCAACTAAAGTATCACATAATTTAATGCTAGTACCAAAAAAATTAAAACTAATTTTTATTTTTTTTCTTTCATCATTTCTTTTGAGTTGTCAAAATAATAGTAAACTTGAACAAATCGAATTTGGTAGCCATGAGTATTTTCTGAATGAGTTCGGTGGAATTTATGAAAATTCAATATTACAAAATTATATTACAACTATTGGCAAACTTATTTCAAATTCAATGAAATTGAACGAACATAATTTAAATTTTTATGTTTTAAATTCCCCCACTTTGAATATTTTTTCAGCAAACAAAAAAAATATTTATATTACTAGAGGAATAATTATTTTGTGTAATAATGAATCAGAGTTAGCTAGTCTGTTAGCTCACCAACTGGGTCATATTAAAGCAAATCATGATCCAACACACAAAAAAAATTATATTTCATGGAATAAAGATATATCAAAATATACTGAAACTAAAAATAAAAAGGATTCAATCAACGCACCGTTAAAAATTAGACTTCCATACTATAATCATTTTCAGGAAAACGAGGCAAACAAAATTAGTGTTGATGCTCTCAATAAAATAAGTTTTAGCTTTAATGATTATATAGAAATTAATAAATCAGTTAAAAAGCTTTTAAAATATAAGAGCAGTCTATATTCTTGGAAAAATATGAAATACGACGTTGAAAATGTTCATCCTTCATCAATGAAAGACTTAAAAAAACTCTTCGATAAATTTGAAGGAAAAAGGCAAAAAAATCCAATAAAAGGTAGATATTATTTTTTGAAAAAAATAGATGGTACTATTTTTGGGAATTTCAATGAAAACAAAATAATAGTAAAGTCTCTGAAGAAAAAAGAGAGATTTAATGATTTCACACAAAGGAATGGCATAACTAAAAAAAAATCAAAAGAACTGTTTATGATTTTGAATGGTTTGACACAGAGGGAATTTACTTCTAAAAAAAAATTAAAAATAATTAAAGGAATAGATTAACTGTTCAGCGTTTCTTCTAATTTTTTTTTTGAGATTTTTTTATCAATATTTTCAACTGCTGCATATTCATTACTTAATCTATTAAGGGCTGTAAGATAGATTTGTCTTTCTGAATATGATTGTTGTTCTAAAGATTCGTCATTTTTGTGAAGGTCTCTTACAACTTCAGCTATTAAGACTGGATCCCCACTATTAATATTTTTCTCATATTCTTTTGCTCTTTTTATCCACATATCTTTTTTTTGATTTGGTGGTTCTTTCAATATTTCTAATGCCTTTGAAATTCTATTTTTGTTGCTAAGTTTTCTTAAACCAGAATTAGCAGTCTTTTCCATCGGAATTCTCAATTTCATTTTGTCTTGTTTAAAGTTTATTAGAACAAAATCATGGTCATTTCCGTCAATTGTGTGTGTATCAAATTCTTCAATTTGACCCACACCATAAGTTGGATAAACAACTAAATCTCCGACTTCTAAATTTAAACTATCGTTATCTTTCTTCAAATTAACCTCCGTATTTTAAATTTATAGCCAGTTTATGAACCTTTCCCAGGGTTTGGGCTAAAATGTTCTTTAAATTTATTCTTCACTCCATTCCATTTATCGCTGTCAGACGGGGGGGTACCCATTTTAGAAATATTAGGCCATTTTTCAGCATATTCTTTATTAATTTCCAGCCACTTATCTGCATCATCACAGGTATCGTCACTTATGGCCTCTGCTGGGCATTCAGGTTCACAAACACCGCAATCTATGCATTCATCAGGATGTATTACTAAAAAATTTTCTCCTTCATAAAAACAATCAACAGGACAAACTTCCACACAATCCATATACTTACATTTAATACAATTGTCTTTAACTATATAGGGCATAATTAATCTAGTACCAATCTCGATTGATGTCTTATATAACAACTTTCTCATCACTCTTCAAGATATTCAATATAATATATTTATACATTTACTTTTGCTAATAATTTATCTGCACTAATTATACAATTTTTAACAAATGTTCTTTCATTATTACACTCGTCTAAAAGTCTTTTGCTCAAAGGGACTTTTCTCTTTTTATTTAAATAAATAAAGTCAATTAATTTTTCGTAAAGCGTATAATGAACCCAGTAAGCTCTATCTGATAGAAAAATTTTCCAATAACCAAACATTGGTAAATAATTTTTTCCTAACACTTGATCTTTTTCATTTATCATTATCAATTTTTTATTTACTGATTTTTCACATCTGAGATTAAAAAAAATATTTATCAACATGTGTCTGAAGGAGAATGTGTTATTTTTTTCTTCCTTAAAATAAAAAAATTTATTTCCATTGCGTAGCCCAAGATGTTTAAAAAAAGAAAATTCTTCAGAATTAAGTTTTTTATAGTGTTGATTCATTTTCTTTTTTGAGCAATATCCAAAATTTTCATATAAATTAAAGCATAGTGCTCTAAAGGAACTTGATCTTTCATTACACTTAGAACCTTCTAAAGAAGATAAAAGCTTAGAACAATTTTGATTCAGAAGAAATTTTAAAAATTGTTGGAACTTGAGCTCCAATTTTGTCTTTTCACTGTAAAAAAAGTCATCACTTATTATTTTTATATTTGGATAAAGAATTTTTTCTGATTTAGTAAACTTTGCTATGATATTTTTTTCCCAATAAATATTTCCAGAGATATCAAAATGAAAGAATTTAAAACTAGATTCGCTAAAGTCTTTAATCACTTTTTTTGAAATTAGAAACAAAGATTGTTTTATTAACTTGTAACTGTGAGATTTATTATCCAACAGCAACGTATTGTCGTAAAATTTAAATCTAAAACCATCAAGTTTTCCTACTTTATTTTTATTTAAACTTAAATCCTTTTGTTTGCCTAAATGCAAAAAATCATATTTTGCGTTTCTACTTTCTCTAATACTCAATGATGAATCTACAAATTTATTAATTAAATTCTTATGTAATTTATTAGACAAAAAAATTTCTATATTTTTTATTTTTTTTTGGATTTTTTTTGATTTTTCTATCCAATTTTTTTTAAATGCTATGTAAGACCAAATCCTTATTTGGGCAATTTTTGCATTTATTGAGGAAATTTTATCTGTAACTTTTTTTATCTGTTCAACTTGAAATTCTATCCAGCTTCCAGGAATGGTTTTTTTCTTTTCTGTTAAAAAAACGAACAATTTTATCAGTAATCTTGAATGAAATTCGTCTAACGTTTTTGTATAATCTGGAATGCCACATATTTCCCACAGTAACTCTAAATTATTTTTCTTTGATTTTAGTATTTCTATCACCCTATTATTTTGTGTTAGCATTTTTAAATGTCTTTGGTCTGCTGAATCTTTTTTTAAAATAAAATTTTTTGATTTCGGTCTAATATTAAGACTATTTAAAAGTTCTTTAGGGGAATTAAAACAAAGTTTAGAGTTTCTCCAATAGATCTTTTCAATCTCTGTATTTTTGTAATCCTCAACAAATTCAATAATTTCATTACTTAAAGATTTTAAATTTTGAGTAATGCCAAAATAGCCAGAATTTTTATATCTTCCAGCTCTTCCAGCGATTTGAGAAATTTCGTCATTTGTTAAATATCTTTTCTTAGTACCGTCAAATTTAACTATACTAGTAAAAAAAATATATTTTATTGCCAAATTTAAACCATAACCAATTGCATCAGTGGCGATAATGTAGTCTACTTCTCCATTTTGAAACATTCTTACTTGTGCATTTCTTGCTTCAGGAGACAAGGCGCCTGTAACTACTGAAACACCACCTCTAAACTTTTTTATTTTTTCAGCTATTGAATATACATCTATCTGAGAAAATGCAATAATTGCTGATCTTGGGGGTATTCTTGAAAGATTTTTATATCCACAATATTTTAATTCTGAAAATCTTGGTCTTCTATTAATCTTTATATTTGGAAATATCCTAAGAAGTAAATTTTTAATGGAGCTTGATCCTAAAAATAAAGTTTCATTATTGCCTCTGACGTTTAATATTTTTTCAGTAAATTGATGACCTCTTTCGAAGTTAGCAGACAATTGAATCTCATCAATTGCTACAAAGTCAAAATTTTTTTCAGTCGGCATAGCTTCCACTGTGCAAAAAAAAAATTGCGCTGTTTCTGGAATTATTTTTTCTTCTCCAGTTATTAATCCAACTCTTGTAATTCCCACTTTTTTTGCTGCCAGTTCATAGTTTTCTCTCGCTAATAATCTCAAAGGAAAGCCTATTATACCACTTTTAAAATTTAACATCCTTTCCACAGCAAAATATGTTTTTCCAGTGTTAGTTGGTCCAAGTATAGCTGAAAAATTCATTTTTTTTATTGTTTGCTGACTTTATCTAAAACGTAGGGTAATATTCCATCTTTTTTAAAAAAATTTATCTCATTCCAAGTATCAATTCTAGAATTGACATCTACATTAATCTCTCGACCATTTTTATATTTTATCGCAATCTGTTTTTTTAAATTTGGTTTCTTGATATACGTTTCAATTGAACCTAAATCCAAAATTTCCGACCCATCTAAATTTAAATCATCAAGGTAAACATCGGAAAATTCCAGAGGAAGTACTCCCATTCCGACCAAATTAGATCTATGTATTCTTTCAAAACTTTCAGCTATAACTGCTCTAATGCCTAACAACTTTGTTCCTTTGGCTGCCCAATCTCGAGAAGAGCCAGTTCCATATTCTTTACCAGCAATAACAACTAGTGGTACGTTTTCACTTTCATAAATTTTAGAAATATCATAAATTTCTCCTTTTTTTTGACTTGGATGATGAAGAGTAAACCCACCTTCTTCTTTTACCATTTTATTTTTTATTCTAATGTTGGCAAAAGTTCCCCTTACCATTACTTCATGATTACCCCTTCTAGACCCAAAAGAATTAAAATTTGCTTTAGAAACTTGTCTGTTTAACAAAAACCCTCCAGCAGAACTATTTTCTTTGATTACACCAGCTGGTGAAATATGATCGGTAGTAACTGAATCACCTAAGATCAATAATGGTCTTGCATTATCTAACATACTGCTTTGTTTTTTAAGATCCAAAAAAGGGGGTTTTTTAATATAAGTTGAGGAAATTGACCAATTAAATGTCTCTGATTTTGTTGTTTTAATTTTTTTCCAGTTTTCGTCACCTTCCGCGATTTTAGAATATTTTGAAGTGAAAATTTTTTTATCAAGAACCGATTTCATAATTTTTTTTACTTGAAAATCATTGGGCCAAAGGTCCTTAAAAAAAATATGCTCTTTTTCAGATATTGGGTCTGTTTCAAACTGTAAATTTACTTTTCCAGCCAATGCATACATTACTACAAGAGGAGGAGAGGCTAAAAAATTTGATTTTACAAGTGGATGTATTCTACCCTCAAAATTTCTATTTCCAGAAATAACGCTGCACACATTTAAATTTCTCTCATTAATTTCCTTTTCAACTTTTTTATTTAAAGGGCCAGAATTTCCAATACAGGTTGTGCAACCATAACCTACAATATTAAAGCCTAATTTATTTAATGGTTCCAATAAATTTGACTTTTCTAAGTATTCTTCAACAACCTGACTTCCTGGAGCCAAAGAAGTTTTGACCCAGTTTGGTACATTTATTTTATATTGTACTGCTTTTTGTGCAATTAAACCGGCCATGAGCATCACCTCTGGGTTTGAAGTATTTGTACAACTAGTTATTGCAGCCACGCAAACTGAGCCATGATCAAGTTTATTTTTTTCTTGGTCACTTAGTTCTTTCTCTTCTCTTTCTGAAAGCTGCTTCAAAAAGATTTTTTTTACATCCTTTAATTTCACTCTATCTTGAGGTCTTTTAGGTCCTGAAACGCAAGGTTCTATTTCGTTTAAATTAATTTCTAAAATATTATTATATTCAATCTCCTCAGAATCCTCTTCAACCCATGTTCCTTGAATTTGACTGTATTTTTTTACAATATTTGTAAGAGCTTGTGTTCTACCTGTAATATTAAGATACCTTAAAGTTTCTTCATCAGTTGGGAAAATACCACAAGTAGCACCATACTCAGGGGCCATATTAGAAATAGTTGAACGCTCAGATAATGAGAGATATTTCAAACCTGAGCCAAAAAATTCAACAAACTTTCCGACTACTCCGAATTTTCTAAGCTTTTCTGTAATGAGTAATACTAAATCTGTCGCTGTAATTCCCTCATTTAATTTTCCTTTGAGTCTTACACCTAAAACGTCTGGAATAAGCATTGAAATAGATTCTCCTAACATAACAGATTCTGCTTCTATTCCTCCTACTCCCCAGCCAATAACAGAGAGAGCATTAACCATTGTAGTGTGACTGTCGGTGCCAACAACAGAATCAAAATATAAGGTTTTTTCTTTTTGTGATACAATTTCTGCCAAATATTCAAGATTGATTTGATGACAAATACCTGCTCCAGGGGGGAAAACCTCAAAATTTTTAAAAGAGGACTGGGCCCACTTTAACAACTGATAACGTTCCATGTTTCTTTTAAACTCTTCAGAAATATTTTTTCTAATAGAGTTAGAACTTCCAAAATCATCTACTGTAATAGAGTGATCAACAACTAAACTAACTGGAACAAGAGGATTAATGATGTTGGGATCAAGTTTATTTTTCTTCAATGAATCTCTCATTGCGGCTAAATCAGAAACTGCAGGTACCCCGGTGTAGTCCTGCATAAGAACTCTTGACGGTTTAAATTGTATTTCTGAGCCAATTCTTTTTTTTATTAGATTTTCAATGTCACTTTCTTTAACTATTTTTTGATCAAAATTCCTAATTAGATTTTCCAATAAAATTTTATAACAAATTGGTAAATTCGAAACTTTACAATTATAAATTCTCTCAATATTATTGATGTTGAAAAATTCATAATAGGAATTGTCAATTTTTATTCGATCTCTAAAATTTTTTAGTTTAAAGTTTTTTTTCATTTCTTTTCCCATTTTTATAAAATTTAATTGCTATTTAAAAATATTCTATAGTAAGAAGAATTATGATTTTAAAAATTGACTCAATATGTATTAGACGAAACAAGAAAATCTTATTTGATAATCTTAGTTTAAATTTAAAAAAATCTCAAATTTTGTTTTTAAAAGGCTCAAATGGGATTGGAAAAACAAGTTTACTAGACGCAATTTCGGGACTTTTAAATCCCGAAAAAGGAGAAATATATATTACTGATTACTTATTGCGTAATAAAAAAAAGTTAGATAAAAGAAGCTTTTTTTATTTAGGCCATGATTTTTGTCTTAAAGACAATCTTACAGTAATTGAAAATCTAATAATATGGGCAAAACTGTGCGGAAAATCTGCGACCAAAAAAAATATTATTCAAAAGTTAAAATACTTTAAAATTAATAATCTAATTGATATTCCAATTTACAAATTATCTCAGGGACAAAAAAGAAAAGTTTCGCTTTGCAAGTTACTATTTGACTCAAGAAAAATTTGGATTTTAGATGAACCAACCTCTGGTTTAGATGTTTCTTCAACACAAAATTTTTTAAAGCTTTTAAAAAGTCACGTCAGAAAAGAAGGAAGTGTAATTATTACATCACATATCGATCTCAATATTAAACCAACACATACGATAGATTTAAATAAGCAAAAAGTTAAAATTAAATCTCAATTAAATTTTAAGACCTGGAATCATTTATGAGAAAGTTTAAAAGTTTATTATTTAGAGAATTTTTTTTAAGTTTTAGAAATACTCATAGCTTAATAATTTGCCTTTTATTTTTTGTACTTGGAATTACAATTTTTACCATATCGATAGGAAGTGCAAGCATAACTGAATTAAATATAGGTTCATCAATTATATGGGTTCTTTTTATTTTTACTTTACTTTTAAGTGTTGAACAATTTTTTTTAAAAGATCATTTAGATGGAAGTCTCAAGGAATTGGTTTTGTTAGGGTTTTCATCAGACTTAATTATTATTACAAAAACTCTTACTATATGGGTTTTCTTAATTTTTCCTATACTTCTTTTTTTTCCCTTTGTTGGAATTGTGCTAGGTATTGAATTAAAAGAAATCTATATTCAGCTAATTGCGATTTTTCTTAGTAGTCCAAGTTTAATATTACTCTCAATAATTGGAACTTTAGTTACAATCCAGTCCAACAGTAGTAAAATAATGTTAACAATTTTGATACTACCCTTTATTATTCCAATTTTAATTTTTGGGGTTGGTGCAGCTGAAACATTTTTTGAATCAACAAAACCATTTCAAAACTTTTTTATTTTAATTGCAATTTTTTTAATTACATTACCATTAACATTGTTTGTGGGCAGAATTGCCTTTAAGGAGTTAAATAATTGAATTTTTTTAATCTATCTAGTCCTAATAAATTTCAAAAATTTTCTAAGAGAATTTATCCGTGGGTTTCTTATGGATCAATAATGTTTCTGTTTATCGGATTATTTTTTTCTTTCTTTAAATCTCCTCCCGACTATCTACAGGGCGAAAGTGTAAGAATAATGTATATTCATGTGCCAGCAGCTTGGCTTTCACTACAAATTTATGTTGTAATGGCTATTTGTAGTTTTGTTTCTTTGGTTTATAGACATTCATTAGCTGATATAATTTCTAGATCCTGCGCGCCAATTGGTGCAACTTTCACTTTTATAACTTTAATTACTGGTTCTATTTGGGGAAAGCCTACATGGGGTGCATGGTGGGTGTGGGATGCCAGACTTACATCTGAACTTATCCTATTTTTCATTTATATTGGTCATATGATTGTTTCAAACTCTTATGAAGATTACAGAAAAGGTGATAAGAATGCAGCTATACTGACTTTAGTTGGAATAGTAAACTTACCAATTATAAAATGGTCTGTTGACTGGTGGAACACATTGCATCAACCAGCTAGCATAATGAAGTTAGATACTCCTTCAATTGATTCTGAAATGCTTACTCCTTTATTCTTTATGGCTATTTCATTTTTTTTAATTTTTCTTTCAATTATGTTAACTAGAATTTCAACAGAAATTATGGTTCGTAAGATTGAAATCATAAAATCAAACTTTTAATTACAAAATGGAAAATTTTTTAACATTTTTGAATTCTGATAAATATATCACTTATGTGTGTTCATCATATCTAATATGTTTTTTTGGACTTTTAATTTTAAAAATCAGTTCTCATATTAAAGAGAAAAAGGTTATTAAAGAATATACTGATATTAAGAGAAAATATGAAAGCTAAAAATAAAAGATTGATGATAATAATCTCTTTATTAGCAACCTTTTTTTTGGGTTGTATTTTATTGTTTTTAAATTTAAGAGAAAACTTAATTTACTTTTATTCGCCAACTGAGATCAATGAGAGTAAAACTACAAAAACCGAAAAGATTAGGGTTGGTGGGATGGTATCAAAGGGAAGTGTAAAAAGAGAATTAATAATGAGAGATAATGAAAAATTGGAAAAAATAAATTTTGAAATTACTGATTTTGAAAATTCTGTTCAAGTAAATTATATTGGTATTCTTCCAGACTTATTTAAAGAAGAGCAAGGAGTAGTAGTAGAAGGAATTTTTAAAAATCAAATTTTTCTAGCAAGTAAAGTCTTAGCTAAACATGATGAAAATTACATGCCGCCAGAAATAAAAAAAATGCAATTACTTAAGGATAATAATGATGGTAGTTGAATTTGGTTATATTTTTTTAGTACTAACAATCGTATTTAGTTTTTTTCAGTTTTGCCAACCTATCTTACAAAATTTTATTAAAAACAAAACTGGGGAATTTATCAGAATTGATAAGTGTGCTAATATAGTTTTTTTTAGCACTTTTCTTTCTTTTATCTGTTTAACTTATGCTTTCGTCGTTTCAGATTTTTCTCTGGAAATTACAGTAAAAAATTCTAATAGCGAATTACCATTAATTTATAAAATGACTGGTGTATGGGGTAATCATGAAGGGTCAATTCTTTTATGGTTATTAGTTATGACTCTATTTGGTTTTATATTTTCTAGACATAAATTAAAGAATATAGATCTCAAAAATATCATTCTTTCAATTCAAGGTTGTTTGTGCTTTCTAATTGGTTTGTTTGTAATTGTAACTTCCAACCCGTTCGAAAGAATTTTTCCACCTAAAATTGAGGGAAGTGATTTAAATCCATTACTGCAAGATCCTGGTTTAGCCATTCATCCCCCTTTTTTATATCTAGGTTACGTTGGCTTTTCGATAGTATACTCAATGGCTGTTGGTCTTCTAATTAAAAAAAAATGTAGCAAAGATTTTATAGCCTTAATGAAACCATGGATCTTTATGTCATGGATTTTTTTGACAATTGGAATCGGTCTGGGAAGCTGGTGGGCTTATTATGAATTAGGGTGGGGTGGATTTTGGTTTTGGGATCCTGTTGAAAATGCATCACTTCTCCCTTGGTTGACTGCTACTGCTTTATTGCATTCAATCTTAGTTGTAGAAAAAAAAGAAACTTTAATAACTTGGACAATACTTTTAAGTATAATTACTTTCTCTTTAAGTCTATTAGGGACATTCTTAGTCAGATCCGGTGTGCTGGTTTCAGTTCACGCATTTGCAAACGACCCTGGAAGAGGTTTGTTTATATTACTACTTTTACTTTCAATTTTTGGATTTGGAATTTTTATTTTCCTAAAAAATTACAAAAATTTTCTTGATAATAAAAATATTGAGATTCTTTCCAAAGAAGGAGCGATTTCATTAAATAATATTTTCATGGTCACTATCTCTGCGACAATTCTTTTAGGAACAATTTATCCTTTAATATCTGATGCATTTTTCAATAAAAAAATTTCAGTAGGGGCGCCTTTTTTTAACGCAGTAATAATACCTTTTGTCGGACCGTTAATTTTAGGTATGATTCTTGGACCGTTTCTAAAATGGGGTCGTGATGATATATTGAAAGTTTTCAATAGATTAAAACCACTAATAATTTTTTTGTTTATAATAACGTTAATCTACTGGTACTTCGAAAATCAAGGTCCAGTTGTTTCAATTGTCTCTTTCACACTAGCAATTTGGCTAATTGTAAGCTCTTTATTTGAAATTTTTTATAATTCCCTCTTAAGATTCAAAAATAAACAAAAAGAATTTTGGAAATTACCTTCAAAAATTTTTGCGCAAGCTACTGCACACATTGGTGTCGCGTTAGTTATAATTGGGGCAACTGGAGGTTCAGTTTTAAAAGAAGAAAAAATCCAATTCCAGAAATTAGGAGAATTTATAAAAGTACATGGTTATGAAATAGAATTTAATAATATGGAAAATAAACTCATTGATAATTACAGATCGGATTATGCAACCTTTAAAGTTTATAAAAATGACGAATTCATTAAAAACCTTTATCCTGAAAAAAGATATTATAATACTGGAAAACAGGTAACTACAGAAGCTGCGATACACTCTACTTTTTTTGGTGATATATATATAGCAATTGGTGAAAGAAATGAATCATTTAGTGATTTTCAATCTTGGACAACTCGAATTTGGTTTAACCCATTTATCATATGGATTTGGGCAGGTGTTTTTTTTATGGCATCAGGAGGTATAATTTCCTTGCTTAAATCATATAGAAAAGTATGAGATTTTTTTTTGCATTATTTTTTTTAATTTGCACAGTGTATGCTTTGATTATAGGTTTATCTAAAAATCCTCGTGAAGTACCATCGACATTAATTAACCAAAAGATCCCAAATTTTGAATCCATATCAATACCTTCTAAAAAGTCTTTTGATGCATTGAGCTTAACAGCCGATGAGGTAAAAATAGTAAATTTTTTTGCGTCGTGGTGCCCACCTTGTAAAATTGAACACCCTCAGTTAATGCGTTTAAATCATATAGATGGAGTAAAAATTTATGGAATTCTTAAGAAAGATACTCATAGTAGCTTAGAAAAATTTTTAAAAAATTTAGGTAATCCTTATAACGCTATTGTAGATGATCCTAAGGGAAAGACTGGAATTAGTTGGGGTGTTTATGGTTTGCCAGAAACTTTTATTATCGATAAGAGGGGTACAATAAGATATAAACACATAGGACCAATTATGGAAAGAGAATTACCAAAAATAAAAATAATTATTAATAAACTACATGAAGAATAAAATTGCAACGATTGCTTTTGTCGTTATTTTTATAATTAATTATGAAACTAAAGCCATTGAGCCTGACGAAATCCTTCAAGATCAAATCTTAGAAAATAGAGCTAAAAATATTAGCAAAGAACTTAGATGCTTAGTTTGTCAGAATGAAGATATTAATAACTCTAATGCAGATATCGCTAAAGATTTAAGGCTACTTATTAGAGATGAACTTCTTAATGGAAAAACTGATCAAGAAATTATCAATTTTATCCATTCAAGATATGGTGACTTTATTTTGTATAAACCTCCAATAAGATTTTACACAATTTTTCTTTGGGTTTTTCCATTTATCTTTTTTTTTAGCTTTTTAATTCTATTTTTTAAGAAGAAAAAATGAATTTTTGGTTTTTTATTTTTATAGTTGGATTTATTACAGTTTTTTTTTCATTATATGTGAACGAAAGAGGTTTAAATCCTAAAAAAAGAATTTTATTTTCAGTATTAATTTTTTCTGTCACAACTCTAACCTATGTAACTAATTCAAATTTAGAAGTTTTTTCCTACAAAAAAAAATTAGAAAATGATTTGTATAGTGAAAAAAAAATTAATCCAGAAAAATTAATACTATTTTTAGAAATACAACTTCAAGAAAATCCAAATGATCTTGAAGGTTGGAAAATTTTAACTAAGACTTGTTTTTTATCTGGCTATATTCAAAAAGCGGATATCTATTATAAACGATCTCTAAAATTTTTTCCAAATAATCTTGACTTATTATTAGAATATGCAGAACTTAAATCAAATGTTTCACAATTGTCAAACGCAATAAGCATTCGAGAAAAAATTAAAGAGCTTGATAATTCTAATATTGAAAACATTATTTCGCTTATCAAACTATATGTTGATGTGGGGAAAAAAAATGAAGCCAAAAATGAAATAGAATTCTTGAAAAATAAAAAAATTGATAAGAATATAATAAAAGAACTTAGTTCAAAAATAAATTTTTAGTTATTTAAGTTCAAGAAATTTTAAATCGTCAAACTTTTTTATAATTTTATGCACTCTTTGGTCAATAACAAACTTTTTTGATTCTACTTGCTTAACAGGGAGTATTTTTATCAGTGAATTAGTTAAAAAAATACTGTCGGCTTCTAAGAAAAAGTCTTTGGACGACTCACAAATTTTAATTTCATTAAAGAATTCGCAGCACTTATCAATAACTACTTCTCTCATTATCCCTTTTATTCCGCAAACATTAATAGATGGAGTGAACAAAACATTTTCTTTTATGAAAAATAAATTCGACATGGTTCCTTCAATAATATTATTATAATTGTCGATGAACATACTATCAAATACATCATGATCTTCCCATTTTGATCTTGCTAAAACTGAATCTAATCTATTAAGATGTTTGAACCCAGCGAGAGAGTTATTTATTGTAATCGAACTTTTGCTTATTTTAATTTTTACGCCATTTGAATAAAAATCTGATGGATATTCAGTCTTATTTGAAACAATAAAAATTATATTAGGTTTCATATTTTTTTCATACTTATATCCTCTTCCACCTTCACCCCTTGTTATTATTATTTTTAAAACTCCTTCAACCATTCCAATATTGTGAGCTTTAGTTAAAATTTTGTTTTTATCTTTTTCTAACTGCGAAAAATTAGAAATTTTAATATTGAGAAACTGACATGTTTGTTTGATTCTCCTTAAGTGTCTATTCCAAAATTCAACTCTACAATCTTTTTTTCTTTTACTAAATCTCCAAGCTGTAGTTTCAAAAAATCCATCGCCATAAGCTAAACCTCTATCAAATATAGAAATTTTATCTTTAAATTCTCCATTGATAATTGCTAATCGCATTGTGACCTTAAGTTTTGAAGAGCTTCAAGCATAGCACTTACTTTTGCTTCAGTTTCTAACGTTTCTTTTTCTGGAATTGAATCTGCAACAATTCCTCCTCCAGCTCTAATAAATATTTTACCCTCCTCCATAAGCATTGATCTGATCAGAATATTAAAATCAAGATTTGAATTATGGTTGACATATCCGAATGATCCGGTGTAAGGACCTCTCCCTATTTTTTCCAATTCTCCTAAAATTTCAATACATCTTACTTTTGGACATCCGGTTATAGTACCTCCTGGAAACACCGCTGATAAAATGTGTCCTGGCTTTACATTATTTCTAATTACACCTTTAATATTTGATACAATGTGATGAACGTGTGAATATGATTCAATTACCATCATTTCATCTACCTTAACTGTACCAAACTTACATACTCTAGAAATATCATTACGCTCTAAGTCAACTAGCATTAAATGTTCAGCTCTTTCCTTCTCTGAACTGATTAATTCTCTGGATAGTTCAACATCTAATATTCCACTTCCTCCTCTAGGTCTTGTTCCAGCAATAGGCCTTGTCTCTAGAATGGAATCTTTGATACTTACAAGTCTTTCAGGAGATGAACTTATAATTGAACTATTATTAAAAAAAACCATTCCTGCAAAAGGTGAGGGATTTGTTTTTTTAAGTTCTCTATAAATTTCACTATCAATGTTTTTATCATGAACTTTAAACTCCCAAAGTCTAGACAAATTAGCCTGAAATATTTCACCCTGAAAAATATAGTCTATACATTTTTTTATATCTTTTTGATGATCTTTGCTTGTCCCTTTTTTAATCAGCTCTATTTTTTTATTAAAAACTTCTTTTTTAAAAGACTCATTGTTTAAAATTAAAAAAAAATCTTTTTCCATTGCGTCTAATATTTCGTTTGATTCTTCTGAAAAGAAATAAATTGTTTCCTTTATATGATCCAAAATAACAGCTGACTTTATTCTAGAGGCAAAAGCTGTTGGAAATTTAAAAGGAGAATCTGGAATATTTAGCTTATCTTCAATTTCATAGATTAACTCATAGCCTAAGTAAACAAACCAACCACCTAAAAATGGTATGTCTATTCCTCTGTCCTTTAAAATATCTTGATCTTGAATCAAACATTCTTCCTCCCAATACTTGTTAAAAGTTTCTAAAAAATTTAGGTCCTTTAAATTTTTTTTCACTAACCTGGTATCAGGGTCACAAAAGATTATAGAAAATCTTGCTGATTTGTTACCTTTGGCTGAGCTTTCGAGAAGGAAAGGATATTTTTTCCTATTTAATTCAAAAAAACTAATCATTTCAAACAAAGAGGTATCAATTTTTTGATATCTAAGATAAAGATTTCTTCCTACAATATTTTTTTTTTGTATATTCATAACTTGTTTTTTTTATTTGTTATAACATATAAAACTAATAGGGAGTATTCATTATGTATCATACCGTAGTTATTGGTGGAGGTTGTTTAGGTGCAGCAACTGCAATATCCTTACAACATAAACTAAATAAACTTAATATAAAAGAAAAGGTTTGTATTATTGATAAATCTGTACTTTGCGCAGCAGAATCATCTAGACATTCAGGAATAGTAAGATCAGCTAATGCTGATCAGGATGCATCATTGATGGCTTCAGAAAGCACAAAGCTCTGGAAAAATTTAGGATCTATATGGGGAATTGATATGGAAACTGAACAGTTTGGTGCGATTTGGATAGCCAAAAAAGGACAAAATGGTGAAAATAAAGCTTGGAAAGAACTTTCAAAAAGAATGAAGTCATTAAACATAGAATTCAACGAAATCGATCATACAAAAGCGAGTGATTTGTGCGGTGAGAGCCTGATTATTAATGAAGATGAAAGCTATTATTATGAACCAGCAGCACTTCAGATAGATCCAAGTATTTTGAGGTCCACAATCTATGATGCACTAGAATACAATGGTGTTGAAATATTAGAAAAGACTTCTGTTGAGAGTATATTAACCAGTGATGATAATGTCACTACTTGTGTTACCAATAATGGTAACTTCAGCGGAAAACATTTTGTAAATGCTGTGGGAGCATGGAGCCCCCAACTTTTTTTAAAAATTGGTATCAAAATACCTGTTACCATCGAACCTGTTTCAGTTGTTAATTGGATGGAGAGCCCTAAACAAATAAAACATGAATATCCAATTATAGCTGATTACGTTAATCTATGTTATTTTAGATCATGGAGGGGGAATAAGTTACATGCTCATCAGCCGAGAAAAAGATCAGTGTATGAAATAGCAAAAAATTTCATTAACGATTTATGCGCTGTCAATGGGGGAGAATATTTAAATGAACCTATGAATCAAAGTTTGGCTTACAATCAAATCAAAACTTATGAAGATATTGCAAGAAAAAGATTTTCAAATATTGATAACACTGTATATTCTTCAGGATACAGATCTTTTTTTGATATTACACCAGATTTAAGATTCATTCTTGGAGAGGACTCAAAATTTTCCAACTTGTATCATGTACTGGGTTCAGGTCAAGCAATGAAATACTCACCTATTCTGGGTGAAGCAATAGCAGAAGATATTTTAAAGCGCCCTGAAAACATAAGTAAATTTGATTATAAAAAATTTTCTATTAATAGATTTGGTGATGACTACATGGATCAATTTTGGAATCTTGTAAATGGTGAAGAAAACACCCTTCACAGACAAGGAAAGAATACACTTTAATCGGACAACAAACTTTAAAATTCTCTTGATTAAGTAAAAATAAAGAAAAAAACATTCTGCAACGTAATGTCAATATTGCAAAATGCCTATATGCTTTTATTCATCTTTTAAAGAAGTCATAACATTTAAATTTCTCCAAAAATCTTCCCCTTTCAGGTTCATATCATTGAGTCTGATCAATAAACTTCTCAATATAGCCTTAATTACGGGATCAGCCTTTCCAATTTTATCTTTTAATTGTTTTTCACTTATTGGAAATAAAATACAATTTGTTGCTGCCTCCGCCGTAACTGATCTTTCTTGATCCAAAGAAGGTCCTCTCTCACCAAAGATTTCTCCTTCACCAATTTGACCTAAAAGAAGACCTCCTGGGCTATATATATTAACTTTTCCTGAATGAACATAGTAAGCAAGATTTGCTTTTTCACCTTTTGAATAAATCTTAGATCCTGAAGAAAATTTTAACCTGTCTAAGCTAGTTTTCATAAATAAAAATCTCCACTTTATAATTTAAATTGAAATATTATTTTTTTTCATTAGTTTTTCAAAGTTTTTTCTACTTTCAATATATCTTTTTGAATATTGTTGTTTGCTTGAAATTAATGAATCAAAAAATGACGGTTTTTTACTAGACGTATAAGAAAAGCATTTTTTTGTATACAAATTAAATTTTTTGCAGTCTAACACTTTTTCTACTGAAGTCCTGATGTTTTTTAAAACATTTGACTCAAATTTAGTTTGGAAAAAAAACTTGTCTTTAATTTTGATTACTGGAATATTAGAAGCACCACTTGATCTTAAAAATTGATAGAAGATTTCAGATATCATCCCTTCCCAATCAATATATACTTTAGAATAAAAATTTTTGTATAAGTTGGGAAAATAACTTGAAACAATCTTTATTAAGTTTTCAAAGTCTGATCTTCTTACTGATTTTCTAATTCCTAATTTTCCTTTTTCATTTGAAAAGGATCTTAACAAATTTTCAAAATTTTCGGATGCAAAGCCCTTAATTAGTATATAATTAAGTTGGTCAATGTTTTGAATAAAATTTGTATACTTTTTAAAGATTTCCAAATTCAAATCTTCAAAAGAAAAATTGAACTTTTTTGATAGAATAATTGGAAGTAAATTTGACAAATCAATAAAAGAAGTTTCAGAATTATTAATAAGCATATGGTGAGAATATTTAGTTACGCTGTAAAGATCTAAGTTATCCCACCAACTACCTGTTATAATTCCAAACTTTTTCCAATTTTTATGAAAGTATCTTGATTGAGTGACACGTAGAAAAGAAATTATAATCTTAGCTTTATCTCCACGTCTTATAAAATTATCATTAATACATGGAATATCAAAAAAAGTTTTTAGCATTAGTGCGTTATAATTTCTCATTATCTCTCGCATTTCGTGAGTTGCAAAACTATCCTTGTATTCCTGAGGTTTTAAAGAAGAATCTAATAAAAAAACAACTTCCCTTTTTTCGTTTTTATGAATCTTGTAAATATTAATATTCGATTTTTTAAAAAGACTTATCAACTTTAGTGAAGCTTTTATTCTTGTTAATCTACTTATGTTGGTTTTTGCATCATAAAAACCTGGAAAGAAATCAATCCAGAAGTTATCTTTAAGATATTTTATTGCCTCTATCGCAATTGATGAGATATTATTTGGATTGTATCTTGATTTAGCTTTGTAACCTCTTTTTGACATTGAAACTGCCAAAAATTGTTGTTCTGATTCATTCCAGCATGAAAAAAGATCTAGAACAAGAAATTTTACATGCTTAATAAGCAAGGTGTTTTTTGAGGAAACCCTGAAAAGAATTTCATCAAAAAAAGACCGCGTATCATCTAAAATTAAATTCTTTTGAAAATCTAATCTTCTACAAAAATTAAAATCTAATTGAATATGCTCATTTTTCATAATAAAAACAATTAGGTGGGTATTTAAGTGTCTGTTTTTGGTTTTTTAGCATACGAAATATTAAGAATATATAGCTTTCTTGTTATAGTTTATGTCTTGATTAACATTTTAATATCTTTTAATATAATTAACAGTAATAATCGATTTATTAATATGATAATAGACTCGATGTACTTACTTATTGAACCATTACTTAGAAAGATTAGATCAGTATTACCAAATTTTGGAAGCATTGATATATCACCTATAATTTTACTAATTCTGATCCGAACAGTTCAATATGCAATTTTAAAATATAGCTTATAACAAATGAATGATTGTATAGTATTAGACGGGAAGAAGTTTGCTGAAGAAATAAGATCAAAACTTAAAGATTTAGGCACACAATTTACAGAAGAAACTGGTGTCACACCCGGACTAGCCGTTGTTGTTGTAGGTGATCATCCTGCAAGCAAGGTGTATGTAAGGAATAAAATTAAGCAAACTGAAGAAGTTGGATTCAATTCTATTGAACATAAACTGCCAACAAATGTCTCTGAGAAAGACTTACTTTCGATTGTTGATAATTTAAATCATGACAAAAAAGTTAATGGAATTTTAGTTCAATTACCTTTGCCAGAACATATAAACTCTGATGTAATCCTCGATAAAATTGATCCTTCAAAAGATGTAGATGGTTTTCATGCGACAAATGTTGGAAAATTGTGGAGTGGTTTGAATAGTCTCGTTCCATGTACTCCTTTGGGTTGTAGCCTGATGATTAAAAAATTGTATAGTGATCTATCTGGAAAAAAAGCAGTAATTGTTGGAAGATCAAATATTGTTGGAAAACCTATGGCAGCATTACTTATTAAAATGAATGCAACGGTAACTATCGTCCATTCAAGAACAAAAAATATTGAAGAAATTTGTAAATCAGCTGATATTTTAGTCGCAGCAGTAGGAGTGCCTAATATGGTCAAGGGAACATGGATTAAAAAGGGATGTGTTGTAATTGACGTAGGAATAAATAGAATCGAAAAAGATGGAAAAAATATTTTAGTAGGTGACGTAGATTTTAATGAAGCAATAAAAAGTTCTTCGATGATTACTCCTGTACCTGGTGGAGTAGGGCCAATGACAATTGCCTGCCTTTTATTAAACACTCTTAATGCTTCCAAGGCACAATATAACTTAAATGAAATTGATCTAAGTTCTGTGCTTTAATAGTTTTAACCTAAGAGCATTTAACTTAATAAATCCATCTGCGTCTTTTTGGTCATACTTATTGTCTTCTTCAAAAGTTGCCATTTCGTTTGAGTAAAGGCTATTTTTAGAACTTCTACTCAAAATCTGGATATTTCCTTTATACAAACTCACTACTACATTTCCACTCACATGGGTTTGACTCTTATTAATTAATGCTTGAAGCATTTCTCTTTCTGGAGAAAACCAAAAACCATTATAAATAAGCTCAGCATAACGCGGCATTATTTCATCTTTCAAATGAGCTGAGCCTTTATCAAGTGTTAAACTTTCTATTGCTCTTCTAGCAAATAAAAGTATTGTTCCGCCTGGTGTTTCATAAACTCCTCTTGATTTCATACCTATAAATCTATTTTCAACAATATCTAATCTTCCTATTCCATTTTCTCCGCCTAACGCATTCAATTTTCTTAGTAAATCAGCCGGAGTCATTTGCTCATTATTGATTGCAACTGGATCTCCCTTTAAAAAATCAATATTTATCTTAGTTTCTATATCTGGTGCTTCATTCGGAGAAACCGATCTTGTAAACATATCCTCACTAAAAGTTTTAGATGGATCTTCAAGTATTTTACCTTCATAAGAAGTATGTAAAATATTAGCATCCATTGAATACGGAGGTGTGTCAAGCTTATCTTTTGGAACAGGAATGTTGTATTTTTTAGCATATTCCAATAAAGCATTTCTAGAATTTAAATTCCATTCTCTCCAAGGTGCAACTACTTTTATATTAGGGTTATTAGCATAATAGCCCAACTCAAATCTTATTTGATCATTTCCTTTTCCAGTCGCACCATGACTTACTGCATCTGCTTTTTCTTTATTGGCAATCTCAATTTGACGTTTAGCTATAAGAGGTCTTGCTATTGATGTACCTAAAAGATATTGACCTTCATAAAGAGCATTTGCTCTAAACATTGGAAACACATAATCTTTTACAAAAACGTCACTAAGATCTTCAATATAAATTGATTTCACTCCAAGCATCCTTGCTTTTTCTCTTGCTTCATCAACTTCGACTCCTTGACCAATATCAGCAGTAAATGTAATAACTTCACAATCAAATTTTTCTTGCAACCATTTAAGAATTATTGAAGTGTCAAGGCCTCCTGAAAAGGCCAAAACTATCTTTTTATATTTTTTTTTCATAATTTTTAGGTGATATTTATAGTTTTTATTTCTTTTGGCACGCTTCATTTATTTTTTGATAAGCCTTACTGAAGCCCAAAAGTGAGTAGGTATCTTTGGTTAATGTTCCTCGCGATGAAGTTCCAATAACTTCCATTTTTAGAGAGGTTTTCATGGCGTTTATTACTTTTAAATCGTCTCTAACACTAAAACTCCAGGCACGTGATCCTGAAGTAAAAAGTTGAATTTTTAAATCGCCAATTTGAACATCTGGATTACTACCTGCCTTAAAATTATAACCGGCTACTATACTAAACTCATCCCATTTATCCTGACCGGGAAGATGAGTAACCATTGCAAAAATATCTCCACGTTTTTTATAGTTTCCTTCATCTTTTTTTGGTTTTGAAACAATCATACATGCTTTATTTTTTGCTTCACCTTCTGAATACGCTTTCCAGTCTTTGCTAGAAAGAATTTCTCTAGAAGTTAATTTATTCAAATCTAAAATGTATGTGAAAGAGAGAAAGAAATAAAATATAGTGTATAGGTAGATTTTAAGTTTCATTTTTTTTTAATTACACAAAAAAAATTAAATTGCAAGGATTGTTGATTTATAGTGAATTTTTTTTTTAATAATCAGAATAAACCTGTTTTTTTAATTATAGCTTCCTGTTTCTTTTTTTCTATTTTAGCAGCTTTAATTAAATATTTAAATTCTTTTTTGCATCCTTTTGAGCAAGCATTTTTCAGAAATATTTTTAGTGTAATTCTAATTTTGCCTATTTTTTTTATTTTAAAGGAAAATTTTTACACAACTAAAAAAAAAAAACTGCTTTTTTTAAGAAGTATTTTTGGGGCTTTAACAATGATTCTTCTTTTCTGGTCTTATACTCTAATACCCCTTTCTCAAGTAATGGCCATTAGCTTTAGCACACCATTATTTATTTTTTTAGGTGGAATCATTTTTTTTAAAGAAAAAATAGATCGATTAAATGTTATAATTATGTTCTGCGGATTTGCATTTACAATTTTGATTATTCGTCCTGATATCTCAATAAAATTTGGCACAATAATAGCTTTAATGTCTGCGATCAGCCATGCAATAACTGGTCTAATTGTAAAAGATCTAACAAGAACAGAGTCTGTGTTTTGTATAATGTTTTATATGGTCGTTTTCATGAGTCCATTAACTTTTGTCCCATCAATTTTTGTTTGGGAAATACCATCAGGAATTCAAATTTGGATAATTTTATTTTTACTTGCATTAGTAGGTACTCTTGGAAATTTTTGTTGGACTAAAGCTCTCAGTTTGGCACCAACAACTAGAATCATGCCTTTTGAATTTTCTAAACTTATATTTGCCTCAATTATTGGAATAATTTTCTTCAATGAAAACTTGGATATTATTACAATCTTTGGAGGACTAGGGATTATAATTTGTAACTTATTTATTGCGAAAAGGACTAATGAAAACTAGTTTAAAAAAACAATTTTATCAAATTCTAAGTTGTTGCTGTTTTTCAATCTTAGGCATGCAAATAAAACTTTTATCAGGAGCTACAAATGTAGAAACAATTGTTTTTTTCAGATCACTATTTGGATTATTAGTTTTAGTCATAATAATCATTTTAAGATATTTAAAAGACAACCAAAATCTTTTGAAAACTCAAGATTTTCTTATTCAATCCCTAAGAGGTGTTTTCGGCACATTTGGGATGTTTTTTGGTTATAAATCACTAACCTTAATACCATTAGCACAAGCTTCAACAATAAGTTATATCAAGGTATTTTTTGTTGCATTTCTTGCATATATTTTTCTCAAAGAAAAAATACAATCCCAAATTATTTTTTGTTCTATTATTGGATTCGTTGGGATTTTTTTTATTACTAATCCTGATAATTTTATGAGCTTTAAGGGGAGTTTTTATGCTTCTATTTCAGCTCTATTTGTAGCCGCAGGGATTATTTCGGTATCATTTCTTTCTAAAAAAAATGCTCCTATGACAATTCTTTTTTACAACTCACTTTTTGCCTCAATAATTAGTTGTATAATATTTTATGGAGAAATTCAGCTACCGAGTAACATAAATGTATTACAATCTCTGATATTAATAACATTAACAGCTTTATTAGGTCAGTATTTTAATACAATAAGTTACAAAGACACTCAAGCTAATGTAATTGTATTATTTGGATATAGTAGAATATTATTTTCCTTCGTCCTAGGTTTCTTTTTTTTAAACGAACAATTAGGGCTTAATTTCTTCTTAGGGTTTATATTAATTTTACTATCAACTGGATTTGTAAGTATTTTCTCAAGAAAAAATTAGTTCTTTAAGGGCATGGATAAGGATTTTCGTTGTGAATAGTTTCTATTTTCTCTATTAGCTCTTCGTTAAGATTGATTTTTATTGACTGAATATTCTCTTTTAGTTGATCAATAGTTGTTGCACCAATAATATTACTTGTTAAAAAAGGACGCGAATTTACATAAGCTAGAGCCATTTGGGTCGGCGTAAGGTCATTTTGTATTGCTAACTGATTAAATTTCTTTGCAGATTCTATACCTTTTGATTTGGTATATCTTGTGTAAATATTTTCATAGATTGTAAGCCTAGCTTTTTGTGGTTTTTTTCCATCATCATATTTTCCAGTCAACATTCCAAATGCAAGGGGTGAATAAGCTAAAAGACCACAATTTTCTCTTACAGAAATCTCTGCCATTCCAACTTCATAGCTTCTATTTAATAATGAGTACGGATTTTGTACTGAAACAACTCTTGGAAGATTATATTTCTCAGCTAAATTTAAAAACTTCATTAATCCCCATGAGGTTTCGTTTGATAGACCGACATATCTAATTTTTCCTTGTTTAACTAAATCATTCAGGCATTCCAGTTGATATTTCAATTCAATAAAATCTTCCTCTTCTTGATGCTCATATCCAAGTTTGCCAAAAAAGTTAGCTTTCCTGTCAGGCCAATGAATTTGATAAAGATCAATGTAATCTGTATTTAATCTTTTTAAACTTCCTTCTATTGCTTTTATAATTTGCTCTTTATTGATTCTTGTTTCTTTACCTCTGAACCATTTCATGCCAGACCTTCCAACAACCTTAGTTGCAAGAACAACTTTTTGTCTATTCTTTCTCTCTTTAAACCAATTTCCTATTATTATCTCAGTACTTCCAAATGTTTCTTTTTTAGGAGGCACTGAATATAGTTCAGCAGTATCAAAAAAATTTACCCCATAATCGATTGCACAATCCATTTGATCAAATCCTTCTTTTTCAGAATTTTGTTCACCCCAAGTCATCGTACCAAGACATATACGACTAACCTTTGTATTTGAATTTCCTAAATTATTGTATATCATTATGTAGTCAAATTTATGAATTTAAATATTGAAATCATCAAAATGTAACATATTTTAGCTTTAACAGTTAGCATTTTTATTGTATAATATGCTAAATAACATATTAATTAGGAGTTTTAAAATGGCTTACGATTATGAAAAAAACGTCCAAGCTAACACGGACGTAAGATCAGAAATAGATCTTGGTCTTAAAGCTTATATGAATAAAGTATATTCTTTCATGGCTGTAGGACTAGCATTAACAGGGACTATCGCACATTTATTCTCTCAAATGGCTTTTAACTTTGAGACCAATCAATTGACTAGTTTTGGTTCCACAATTTATGCATCACCTCTTGCATTTATAATTATGCTTGCGCCACTTGGATTCATGTTGGCGATAAGTTTTGGTATTAGTAAAATGCAAGAGTCAACAGTCCAAATCCTGTATTGGTCTTTCGCTGCTGTAATGGGAGTATCTCTTGGAAGTATTTTCATACAATACACTGGAGAATCTGTAGCACGAGTCTTCTTTATAACCGCGGGCGCTTTTGGTGCATTAAGTTTATATGGATACACCACCAAAAAAGATCTATCAGGATGGGGTTCATTTTTATTTATGGGACTAATTGGAATTTTAATTGCCTCAATTGTTAACATATTTATAGCAAGTACTTTTTTACAATTTGCTATATCAGTTATTGGTGTTCTTGTATTTGCAGGCCTAACCGCCTATGATACTCAACAAATTAAAAATATGTATTATGACGGTAATGGACAAGAGGGGAAAAAAGCAATCATGGGTTCACTAAGATTGTATCTTGATTTCATAAATCTTTTTATAATGCTTATTCAACTATTTGGTAATAGACGATAACTTTTTTTGGTTGGTTGAATTTTCAACCAACCAAAACATTCATGTTCTCTTACAAACTTATATTTCTAGTATTTTCATTATTAGCTTTTTTTACATTACCTAATGATGTTGAAAGCTTTAATAAAGAACTTTCTAGTTTTGGACTTCCTGAAAATCTCTATTTTCATGTCTACAGAAATGATAAGAAAATAGGTCATCACTCCGTAAAATTTTCTAAAAGTAAAGACGTATTACTAAATGTTGATATTAATATTGTTTTAAATGTAAAGTTTCTAGGAATAAATATTTACAAATACATGCACCAAAATAATGAAAAATGGAAGTATTCTAGAAATAATAAAAATTCATCAGATCTAAAATTTATTTCTTTAAGCACCACAACAAATATTAATGACGAAATAATATTTTGTAATGAGAAAGTTGAATTATATGAAAATGAAAAATATATTTTCCCTACTAGTTATTGGAATTCCAGTTTTTTAAAAAGAGATTTATTCTCATTAGAAGTGTATAATACTCAAGATTGTAATTTTTTTGATCTAAAGGTAAAAAAATTAGCTGATGAAAAAATTTACGATAAAGGTTTAACCGCCTCTAGATATAAATTATTTGGAGAAACAAGTCATGGAAATGTTTTAGATATTGATATTTGGTATGATAAGACAGGTAAATGGGTAAAAATGATTTTTTTAAAAGATGGCAGTGAAATAAAGTATATTCTTGATGAATACCATGAAAAATAAAAAAGTTGCTTGGATTACAGGAGGTGGTACTGGCATTGGTTCTGAACTAACAAAAAGATTAGTTGCCAAAGGTTGGGATGTTGTTATCAGTGGAAGAAGAATAAAGAAACTTAAAGAAGTTCAAAATTTCAAAAAATCAAATATTCACGTTTACTCGCTTGATATAACAAGTGAAAAAGAATGTAACTTGGTTTTTAATAAAATTAAGTCACTTTTTAAAAAAATCGATCTTATTGTTCTTAATGCCGCTTCATATAACCCAGGACATCTAAACTTTGAAAAAACCGATTCTATAAAAAACGTTATTAACACAAATTTGATGGGTCAAATAAATTGTTTGAAACACGTTTTATCTCAAATGAAAATTCAAGGTTTCGGTCAAATAGTTTTTATTTCGTCTCCTGCTGGATTCAGGGGGTTGCCAAACTCAGGAATTTATGGGGTCACAAAATCTGCGTTAACTTTCCTGGCTGAATCTTTATATTTAGAGTTACGAAGTAAAAATATTTTTGTACAAGTAGTTCATCCTGGTTTTGTGAAGACTCCAATGACTGACAAAAATGAATTTTTTATGCCTTTTTTAATGTCTTCAGAAGAAGCAGCAAGAAGAATATTTAACGGTATATTCTCAAAAAAATTTGAAATTTCATTTCCTAAAAGACTAATAATCCCAATGAAGTTCTTAAGAATACTACCTAATAGTTTATATTTTTTTCTGATGAAAAAATTTTTAAAGAATATCAAAAAACAATATGAATAAAATAATAAAAAAATACATAAGATGTTTTATGGAAATTAATAAGAAAAATATTGATTCTTTAATCGAGTGCGTTGACGAAAATTTCTTATTTGAAGATTCTTTTAATATTATAAAAGGAAAAAAAGAGTATCATTATTTACTCAATGATTTAATCAAAAAGATAATCTGTCCAAAATTTGAAATAAAAAATTGCATGCAAGATAAAGATACTTTCTTTATAAAATGGAAATTCTCAGGAATTTATAAAAAACGATTTTCTTTTGACGGAATGAGTGAAATTAAAATATCAAAAAATAAAGTTATTCGACATATCGATTATTGGGACAGCGGAAAAAATTTTTATTGTAAATTACCTATAATAGGCAGTTTATTTAGAAGATTTCATTATTAAACTAATTCGTTTTGAGAAATGTAATTGTTACCACTCCAATATTAATCCCAAATTTTTTTACTTCTGCACGATTAATTAAAATATTTCTATCCTGAAGAAACATCCAATCATCAAAACTAACTTTTATTTTGTTATCTTTTACATTTAACAAAAGTTCATATTTCCAATTAAGAGCATTTCCTACCGCAATGCCATTTGCAACACCAATTACATCGTCAGCCCTTCCTTGATATCTTCCATCTCCTAATATATCAATCGTCCATACTCTGTTTTCTGTTTCACCATCGTCATACAAAAAACTCTCATCTAGTACGAGTTGACTTTGATCATTGATCTTTCCAACAATTTTGACTCTAAACTGTCGTTTAAGATTACCGAATCTGTCATGAAATAGCCCCCAAGCTTCCAAACTACCACTAAAATAATTTTCTAGAACTAATTTTGGTTCATTTAAAGAAAACTTATTAATATCCATTTTTTCAGTACAACTGTTTAGAGTTAAAAAAGCAATTAATAAAACATATTTATAAATGACTCTCATATTATTTATTACCATAAAGATTTTTATTTAATTTTTCCACAGCTTTTTTTGTGAGATCAAACTCTCTTAAACAACAAAAGATAATGAGCTTTAAAATTATTGGTATACCTGCATACATGAAAATTAATATATTTTTTGCTGAAGTCGTATTATCAGCCTGAACATCGTAATTAAATAAATCCATTAAACTAAAAGCTATTAATGTTGCAATAGCAAAAGTAAATTTATTTATGAATATTAATATAGAAAATAAAACTCCTGAAATATCTTTATTAAATTTATTTTTGTGATAATCGGTAACGTCTGATAATATTGAAGGTGGCACCGCGAGATCTGCACCCAAACACATACCAGTTAAACAAGAAATTATCATAAAGAAAAATATATCTCCGCTATTAAGAAAGAAAACTAAAGAAAAAAATATAGAGGATAAGAGAATTGATAATCTCCAGATCTTATTCTTTTCTAAAAATTTGACTAAATAAATCCAAAAAATCATTCCTAAAAGTGCAGATAAAAAATATAGAAAAAGAATAAATTCTTTTTCATTTTCTGTTCCGTTCAAAATTGAAGAAACAAAAAAAACAAAGAGAATCATTGGAAATGAATTAGCTAAACAATTAATAAACCATGGGAAAATTAATTTTAAAAAATATTTATTTTTCCTTATTTCATTTAAAGATTTGAGTATTTTGAGTTTGTCGTTTTTAAAGTTAATATTTTCTTTAACAAAAAAAGAAAAAATAGTGATTGTCAGACAACCAGAACCTATTGCTAAAAATAATAAAAAATCTTCAGAATCTATATCACTTTCATTAAATAGTACTGGCAATGAAACCGAAGTTAATAATCCTAATAATACGAAAAACTCTCTTCCTGCACTTAACTTAGTTCTTTGCTCATAATCATTTTCCAAATCATATCCTATAGATAAGTAAGGCACCTGAAATATAGTGTATCCAAAGTATAAAAGTGAAATCCAAACAAATAGGTACTGGTAGGTCGGAATCCCTTGTGGCGAAATTAGGTAATAAAATGAAACTCCTGAGATTAGTGAGCCAATAATTATCCACTGTTTTCTGGATAAGATTTTCACGTCACAGATCCAGCCCATGAATGGATCCGAAAAAATGTCTACAAGTTTAGCTAAAAATAAAATCAACCCAACTATTGCCAAATCTAACCCATAATTAACCACGTATATTTCTGGTAATAAAATCATTATAGGAAAAGTAGGGATTGCAAACGGAAATGCTGGAGAACAATATAAAATTTTTTTCAGAAAATTTTTCTTCAAGAATTAATCTTTACTAATTAAAAATTGACCAACATTTATATTTCCTGACCTAAAACCTCCCTCACAGTAGCTTAAGTAATATCTCCATAATCTTCTGAAGTTTAGATCAAAGTTAAGTAACTTAATTTCATCCCATGATGCTTCAAAAGATTTTCTCCAGTTAACTAAAGTTTTTACATAATGTTCCCCAAAAAAATTCTTTTTAATAACTTTTAAACCATTGGTTTGCACTGTATTGTCTAAAGCTGAAATGGAAGGTAACATACCCCCAGGAAAAATGTGAGTTTGAATGAAATCGGGAAATTTTTTATAACTTTTAAAGTAGTTATCTTTGATTACAATAGTCTGTAGTCCTATTTTTCCATTAGGTTTGAGCATTTTATTCAAAATATTAAAATAAAGAGACCAATACTTTTCTCCTACAGCTTCAAACATTTCAACTGATACAATCTTGTCATATTTACCTTTTAAATCTCTGTAATCTGTCAACAAGACTTTTACTCTTCCATCAAGTTTTTCAAGAAATATTTTTTTTCTAACCTCTTCATATTGCTTCCTTGAAATTGTGGTTGTAGTTATTTTAGCTTCTTTATTTTTTGCTAAAAATATTGAAAAAGCCCCCCAGCCAGAACCGATTTCTAATACATTGTCATTGGGTTTTATCTTGCACAAGTCTGATAATAATTTAAACTTATTTATTTGAGCATCAAACAAACTCTGATTTTCATTATTAAAAATTGCCGAACTGTAAGTCATTGATTTATCCAACCAACTTCTGTAAAAATCATTTCCTAAATCGTAATGGAACTTAATATTTTGTTGCGACCCTTTTCTGGAATTTCTATTAATATAATGCTTGAACCTTAAATATAATATTACATACCACTTACCCCGTATGTAATCTGAAAAACAATGAAAATTTCTAGCACCCCATTCTAAAAAAGCTGGCAAATCATTCGTTTCCCAAAGTTGATCAATATAACTTTCTGCCCATCCAAGATCGCCCTTTAAAAAAAAATTTTCAATACACTTTAAATCCTTAATGATGACTTTTACGACTGGTCCAATTTCTTTTGATCTAAAATGAAATATTTGTTTGCCCAAATACAACAAACTTATACTACCGTATTTTGATTGAGATAAAATACCACAAAATAGTTGAAAAGATTTTTCATTATATTCCATATTCAGCTTCTATTTAATTTTAGAAAAAAACTTTTTTGGTTTTTTTGGTTTCTTATAATAAGTTGCACCTTTAATCCATAATTTCAATGCTTCAAAATAAATTCCTAAGGTAGCTTTAATATTCTGAAATGGTTTAAAAATTACCACCTTTAATAAATTAAGGTTATTTAATTCTAATGATTTACCATGAAAATCAGCAAAAAATATAAGTTTTTCTTTTTCTTTATAGATTACGATTAAATGTATACTTTTTTTAGAAATTTTAAATTTTAACTCATAACTCCCACTTACCTCGAAAAAAGGAGAAACATAAAAAAATTTTTTAGATTTAAAAATTTTTTTTTCAATTTTACTTACATATGAGTGTCTCTCACCGAATGTGTTTGAAACTTGAAAAATTATAGCTTTAGGAATTTTTTTTAAATCATAACCTACAAATACAGATATCGGATTAAACTGATAATTTAATATTCTTGGAAGACACAAAACCTTTATGGTATCAATGTTAAAAATTCTTTCTTTTTTCAAATAATCTTTTAGATATTTAAAAAGTGAAATTTTCTTGTCTCTATCAATTTCTCCATGGTCAAAATCATAAAAACTTAAAAGCGAAGGTTTATCAAACTTAAAAAAAAATAAATCCTTTTTTCTCTTTATATCAACCCAAAAATATTTCAAACTATATCTAAAATCATTTTTAAAAGGAGAAAATCTTTTATGCGTTACCTTACCATTAAAAATACAGTCATCTACATAGTTGATATTTACCATGGTCTTTTTTTCTTTCCTAAACTTTCTGCTACTGATAACCCTGATTTAATCCCATCTTCATGAAATCCATTTCCTAAATACGCTCCACAAAACCAAGTGTTATTTTCTCCTTGAATGTCAAGTAATCCTTTTTGTCCCGATATTGTATTTGCATCAAATAATGGGTGTGAATAAATAAGCTTTTTGTAAACTTTTTCTTTTTTTGGTTCTTTCATTGGATTTAAAGATACAAATATATCTTCGTTCGTTTTAAGGTTCTGAAGATTATTCATCCAATATGTAACTGACAAAGAATTTGTTTTATGATCCTTGTTATTCATATAATTCCAACTGGACCAGACGCCTTTTCTTTTTGGCATAAATTCTTTATCAGAATGTAACCAAACAATATTTTTCTTGTATCTAATTTTAAATAAATTTAATTTTTCATGTTGAGTTGGTTTATCTAAAATTTTTAAGCTTTGATCTGAGTGACATGCAAAAATAACATGATCAAAAATTTCTTCATTAGACTCCGAAATAATCTTTATTTCTTTATTTTCTCTGACTACACTTTTGACTTTCTCTGAAATCTTTATTTTAAATCTTGATTTACTAATGATTTTTTTCACGTATTCTCTGCTACCGTTTTCAACAGTCCTCCATTTTGGTCTATTAATTAAATTTAACAAACCGTGATTTTTAAAGAATTCGACAAAGTTAGGAAAAGGAAATTGTTTTATTTCATCAGTAGGTGCAGACCAAATACTTGCCGCCATAGGTAACAAATGATTTTCAATAAAAAAATTAGAGTATTTCATTTTAGTCAAATAGTCATTTATTGTAAAGTTACTGTATTTTGGTTTATCTATTTCTGCTCTATAATAAAATTTTACTATCTCAATTAACATAATCCAAAAATCTTTTTTAAAAAAATTTTTTTTTTGTGCAAATAATGATCTCAAATTTGACCCACCATACTCAAATAATCCATTATCAACAGATACAGAAAAGGACATATCTGTTTCGTAAGTTGAAACGTTTAATAATTTAAAAAAAGAACAAAGATGTTTGTAGTTGTATTCATTAAAAACAATAAACCCAGTATCAACTGATATATCCGTATTTTCATACTTAGTTTTTATTTTCTGAGTGTTGGAATGACCGCCAAGATAATTATTTTTTTCATAAATTGTTACTGAGTGAGACTTGGATAATAACCAAGCTGCTGACAAGCCACTTATTCCACTTCCAATAACTGCAATCTTTAAATTTTTCCTCATTATTTTTAAAATAATACTAAGTTTTCGAAAAAATATGAAGAAATATATAATCTATATTTAGTTTGACAATACTAAAATATAACTATATATTGTGAACTTAGAGATTGATATGTACATAACAAAAATAGGTGTTATAAGTTTAGGCTCAATTTTTTTATTACTATTGGTCTTTAGTCTATTTTAATTTCCTCCAATAAAGCTCTACTCTAAGTTAGAGCTTTATTGTTATCTGTATATTTTAAGCCATGATTCTGAAGAAAATAAGTTATCTTGAGATATTTCACTATGAATTAGCTCAGAATTTTGAAAATTTTCTAAGTTTTTTCTAAAACCAATTTTAGCTTGAGATTTTACCCTATTTAAACGGATGTTAGAAATTAGATTTAACATACTTTTAATAACGACAGAGAGAAAGAAATTTTAGTTTTTTTCTCTTCTTAAAGTATGTTTTTTAAAAACACACGCTACAGAATGAAAAGATTCGTCGCCTTTTTGCGAACTTGATTTTACAACCTGTCTATTAAGATCACAAAAGTTTGCTATAGAAGCATGTAATAACTGTAATGAATTTATATACTTACCACTTATAGATATGAATAGGTTATCACTATTTTTACATAAACTTAATTGTTTATTAAAGTTTCCATCACTAGCTTCCTCACTGTATGGATAAATAGCTTTACACCATTGACTGCCATAAGAGAGGTTACTTAGACAAAAAAATATGACCATAATGGAAAAGAAAAATTTCATATAAAAAACCTAATACAAATCAACTTTAAAAAAACATTGAAGTCAATTAATTTTTGTTTCTTGAAGCTTAAAAAGTCCTTTTTAAACTTTAAGTTATAGAGAATTATTGGAAACACTGCTCCAATATAGGCTCCCATAATTAAGTCACTTGGAAAGTGAGCTGACATAAAAACTCTTGAGATACCAATAAATGCTGCTAGCAATAAAAAAAATAAATTGTATCTATTAAAATATAAAATAAACAGAATTGCGATTGTAAAAGCTGCCTGCGTGTGACCTGAAGGTAAGGAATTTACTTTATGTTCAATATTAAAGAAATTATATCTTTCATAATCGTAATTGAAAAAATACTTCGGTCGTGATACACCCAAAATGTATTTTAGTAAATGTAAAACAAGGCCAGAAAGAATGATTGAAAAAATAATGTGTTTTATTATAAGTAAATAATAATCTAATGAACTCATTAATACTTGTTTTTTTATGGCTAACCTTCCTGTTACAATTGAAAGTTTTTGCGGATTATTTAAAGCTTTTTTTAAACTTTTTGCTAAAATAAGAGCTAAAAAAGCCATAGGAAATATCACTGAGGGATTAAAAATTTTTGCTATGGGGTTGATTATTTTAATAAAGAATAAAGCAAAATATCCGTTTAGGTTTTTAGAAAATACATATATCTTCAAATCTAAAAAATGAAAAAAAAATAATGTAGTTATTGCAACAATCAAAAATAACCTTACTGATAATAAAAGTTTAAATTCTCTTTTACCGTGTTGCATAATTCTTAAATATATAAAATTTCAAATACTTTCCTTGAGAGTAATTAAAACCCTTAAAAAATTTGATTAAATAAAACTTTTTGTCTTCATAATCTTTTTTTGAAAATTCGTTCATTTTTTTCTCTGTTAAGATGAAAATATTTTTTTCATCAGAATTAAATTTTTCCAACATTTTTTCTGGTTCAAGTCTTTTTGACTTATGACCCATGAGAAAAACTAGACTTGGTTCATTATAACCAAAATGATAGACTCCTACTGCATCTTTTTCAAGTGTAGTTACTTGATCAATAGTTTTTGAAATCCAAAAAATATTTAAATGCGGATTTAAGACATGTACGATTGATAAGTATACTGAGATTTGGAAAAAAGTAGCAGCTAGCAAAAATTTTGCTAATGATTTTTTAAATAGTTGGTTCAAACTTAACAAAAAAAATAGAACTAAAAAAAAAGAAACGTACAAGACATTAATGGTTATCACCGAATAAATATATATGGATATAATGAACGTTGAAATAAAAGTAATAGGGTAAATAGAGTAGGCAATAAATGTTTTTAAATTGAAAATAGTATCTTTTTTAAGGTAGTCAAACAATGAAATGCTTATCAAAATACTTAGAGAAAGATATGAGGGGAAAACATAATGCGGAAGTTTTGTTGGAATTAATTCAAAAACAAAAAAACAAGGTAAGAAACAACAAAATAAAAAAAGTTTTTGTTGATCCTTAATAATGATTTTTTTAAAACATGAAAAATAAGTTTTAAAACTGTCTATTAAAAAAATACATCCTGGCCAAAAAAAAATAAATAAGAGAATTGTGTAATAACCTGGAGGAAAACCATGAGATTCCTGACCTGACGATACCTTTTTAAATAAGTCATTTACAACTGATTCATACCAAAAAGTTCCATCTGACTCAATTGTAATTAAAATGAACCAAGGTAATACCAGGATCAGAAAAATCAAATATCCTAAAGGGGAATGAATATATCTTAATAAATTAATATTCCTACTGATTAAAGAACAAAAAATCAATGGTAAAATAGTAAAAATAATTATAATCGGTCCCTTGATCAAAACACCGATTGCCATTGATATCCAGTAAATATTAACTAATTTTTTATTTTTATTTTTATTTTTTAAATCTTGAATTGAACTCAATATGATTAAGTTACAGATTGATATAAATAAAAACAAAAAGCCATCGGTTTTAGCTTGATGTATCTCAGATATAAATAGCAAAGATGTTGAAAGAAAGAAAACCGACAAAATAGCTATTTCATGGTTGAATATTTTTCTACAACTAAAATAAATTAAAACAATACTAAGAATTAATCCAAATAAAGAGGGGATTCTGTATGTCCAAATTTTATTGTAAGGAGAGGTTCCTAAAAACTTAGTGAATACTGCTTGAGCCCAATAGATCCCAATAGGTTTTTTATATCGTGAAACGTTTTCCAATTGAATATCAATAAAATTTTCAGATTCAATCATATTTTTTGTTGATGCAGCAAATCTTGACTCGTCTCTATCTAATGGAGGTATTAAAAAAATTCCTTGTAAAAAGACAACTAATGATATTAAAACAATAAAAAATATTTTAATATCAGATAGTTTTAAATTTTGCATTATTAGAATCCATTCCTGCTCATTAAATTCACATAATACTTCATGAATAAAAAATTCACCATAATTATTCCAATATACAATGAAAATGAGTCTATTTTTAAATTGATTAAAGAAATAAACTTAGAACTCAAATATCAAAATCAAGAAATCATAATCGTAGACGATGGAAGTACAGATAACTTTTTTAAAAATTTTTCAAATCTTACCTTTTCCAAAAATATTACTGTCCACAGACATGAAAAGAATTTAGGTAAATGTTATGCAATGCTAACTGGAATTAAAAAAGCAAAAAACCAACTAATTGTTTGCATTGATGGGGATGGACAAAATCCTCCTTCAGAAATTAAAAAGTTAATAAACAGTTGGAATGATGGAAAAAATTTAACAAATGAATTTTTATTAATCTGTGGAGAAAGAATTAAACGGAAAGATAATTTTTTAAAAAAAATTTCTTCAAAATTTGCAAATAAGTTAAGAAGATTTTTACTAAATGATCAGTGCAATGATACAGCTTGTGCTTTAAAAGTTTTTAATAGAAAAGACTACCTTTCAATTGATTATTTTAAAAATATGCATAGATTTCTTCCAGCATTATTTATAATGAAAAAAGGAAAAGTTATTAATGTACCGGTGAAGGATAGACCTAGGTTATCAGGAAAGTCTAAATTTAATTTCCATAATAGATTCTGGATAGGTATCATTGATTTAGTTAAAGTTTGGATTTTAATCAATAAAAAGTGAGGTAAAAATGATTCTTACAGCTAAAATGTGGATTATAATAGGTTTTATTGGGCAAGCTATATTTGCCTCAAGATTCTTAATTCAGTGGATTGTAAGTGAAAGGGCTTCAAAAAGTATAATACCAAATATCTTTTGGTGGATAAGTATTTTAGGTAGCATTACCCTTTTAAGTTATGCAATTCATAAAGAGGATCCTGTTTTTATTGTTGGACAATCGTGTGGTTTTTTAATTTATGCAAGAAACTTATATTTAA
>CABZAL010000005.1 GCA_902523675.1 uncultured Alphaproteobacteria bacterium
AGTTAATTTAGCTTAAACGGCAGAAATCTTGGAAAACCATTTTGAAAAACTTGTAACAGAATTAAGTCTGCCTTCTTATCAATAAAATCGCTAAACACTTTTTCTGCTTGCGAAGCATTTTCCACATTAATTTGAGAAATCTGTGAAACTACATCTCCGACCCGTAAACCACCGTTGAATGCTAACGAGTTACTTTTTACGCCAGTTATAACAACACCTTTAATATTATCAGCAATGTTGTATTGATTTTTCAATTCCTTTGTTAAATTTTTAAATCTTAATCCAATTTGTTCGATTTCAATTTCCTTTGAATCATCTTGAGTTTTGTTTTCTTCAGGTGTTTTTTCTGCAACATCATTGAACTTTTCAAGTTCTCCAAGCTTAACTTTAAGTTTTTTTAATTTTTTATTTCTCCAAATTGAGACATTAGCAGAGCTAGAAACCGCTGATTCTGCAACTGTTCTTTGCAAAGATCTAACATCTTTGATTGCTTTGTCATTAAATTTAATAATTACATCACCAGCTAACATACCTGCTTTATCAGCAGGTTCTCCAGGATTAACCATAGAAATTAAGACTCCCTCTTCATTTTTTAATCCCAAACTTTTTGCAATATCAGGAGTTATTTCTTGTATTCTTACTCCTAACCAACCTCTTTGAGTTTTTCCATATTTTTTTAATTGTGCTAAAATCGGTTTAGCTAAATTAGCGGGTATTGAAAAGCCAATACCAACACTTCCTCCAGTTGGAGAAAATATAGCAGAATTAATACCTACAACCTCACCATTAAGATTAAATAGAGGGCCTCCAGAGTTTCCTTTATTTATTGATGCATCTGTTTGTATAAAACTATCGTATGGTCCGGAATTTATATCTCTGTTGAAGGCAGAAATAATTCCAGTCGTAACCGTTCCTCCAAGACCGAAAGGATTGCCAATGGCGATTACAGAGTGGCCAACACGGGCTTTGTCAGAGTTTGCAAATTTAACAAATTCAAGAGGTTTTTTAGATTCAACTTTTAATAATGCAAGATCAGTTAATTTATCACTACCAACTAATTTCGCTTTTAATTCTGTTTCATCTTGAAATTTCACTTTGATCTCATTGGCTTCTGCAATTACATGTTGATTAGTTACAATAAAACCGCTTGCATCGATAACGAACCCAGATCCAAGTGCTTGTGGGGCTTCTCTGTTTCTTGGTTGATTTGGAGGAGGGCCAAATGGTAAACCAGGAGGCATATTTTTGAAGAAATCTCTAAATTGAGGAGGAAGATTATCAAATGGCATCTGTTGATTATTATCATTAGCATTTTTTTCATCTTTCTGGACCGTAAAGACATTAACTACCGCTGGTGATAACTTTCCGACGAGGTTGGCCATATCGTCTGACAATGGATGAGATGAGGTTATTTTACTCCCTAAAAGAAAAACCAAAAATATTAAAAAATTGATACTATTTATGAACATTATACTTTAATAAATTAACATGATTTAATTCGAATCATTCAAAAATTGAAGAAATTCACTGTCCGGGGATAATATCATAGTTGTACCTTCTTCACCAAGAACTTTGCTATAAGCTTGCATCGACCGATAAAAAGAATAAAACTCAGGATCCCTCTTGAAAGCGTTTGCATATGTATCAATAGAAATTGATTCACCCTCACCTTTGAGAATTTCACTTTCTCTTGTTGCTTCTGCTAATATAACTGTTTTTTCTTTATCTGCCTCAGCCCTAATTCTTTGCGCTTCTTCAGCGCCTTTAGCCCTAAATTCTTTTGCTTCTCTTACTCTTTCACTAATCATTCTTTCAAAAATAGCTTGGCTATTAGCTTCTGGAAGATCTGCCCTTCTAATTCTTACGTCAACAACTTCAATTCCAAATCTTGTTGCCTCGCCATTTACTTCAATTTTTATGCTATCCATAATATTACTTCTTTCAGAAGATAAAAGTTCATCTAACGTAACCCTTCCAACTACTCTTCTGAGTGATGAAATTACATTTGAATTTAGTCTATTTCTCACATTAACTTCATTTCCTACAGTTTTATAAAATTCTAAAGGATCAATTATCTTAAATCTAGCAAACGAATCAATTAACATTCTTTTTTTATCGACTGCAATAACCTCTTCAACAGGTAAATTATATTCGAGAATTCTTTTATCATACCTAACAACATTTTGAATTAATGGAATTTTAAAATGCAATCCTGAAGTCTGAATAACTCTCTTAGGTTCACCAAATTGTAGAACAAGTCCTTGTTGTCTTTCATCCATAACAAAAAAACAACTAAAACCAACAAACAACAATAATGTGGATAAAATAAGTAATAAAGTAGATTTTTTCATTTAGTTAGCTCCGTCATTTTTTTCGTTATTAACACTTCTTTTTTTTATCTCGGGCAAAGGAAGATAAGGGACTACACCACCTTGTGCATCATTGTCAATTATAACTTTATTAATGTTGCCAAGAGTCTGTTCAAGTGTTTCAAGATATATTCTCTGTCTTGTTACATCTTTTGAGGATTTGTAAGAATTGTAGACAGAGATAAACCTTTCAGCTTCACCTTTAGATTTTGCAACAACTTCTTGCTTGTAACCTTCTGCTTTTTGAAGCATTTGTTCAGCTTCACCCCTTGCTCTAGGAATTATATCGTTTCTGTATGATTCTGCTTCATTTTTTAATCTTTGTTCATCAGTCTTAGCTCTTTGAACGTCTCTGTAGGATTCAATGACCAATTCGGGTGGATCAGCTTTTTGAAGTTGGACTTGTGTAACCAAAACTCCTGAATTGTAATAATCTAAAACTTCTTGTAGCTTATTTTTAGCATCTTCCTCTACAACAGATTTACCCTCAGATAAAATTGGGTCGATTGGTGTTTGTCCTATTTTTTCTCTCATAACGCTTTCACCTACACTTTTTATTGTCATTTCAGGGTTTCTGATGTTGAATAAAAAATCTTTAGCATCTTTGATAATCCAAAAGACAGTAAAATTTAAATCAACGATGTTTTCATCACCAGTTAACATTAATGCTTCCTCTGGTACTTGTCTGGCTTGGGAACTCTGACTAAATTGTGATTGCGAAGTTCTAAAACCGACTTCGATTCTATTTACCTTGGTGACTTTAGGTTTTAATACCTTTTCAATTGGAAATGGAAGATGGTAATGAAGACCAGGTTCAGAGGTTCTAACATACTCTCCAAATCTTGTTACAACTCCTTGCTCATCGGTACCAACTCTGTAAAATCCACTACCTAAATAAATGGTAATAACAACTATAAAAAAAATTGAAAAGTTTAAAGGGCTTTTACTATTAGGAAAAAAGGATTTAAACTTATCCTGAAATTGTTTAATGTAGTCATCATACTCGTTACCGGAGTTATAAGAATTTTTCTTATTATTTTCAGATTTTCCTTTTTTTTCATCTCCACCCCAGGGGCTTTGATCATTGTCGTCATTTGAAGACCATGACATATTTTTTTTCCTTTATAATTAATATATATTGAATTATATATAAGACTTGTTTTAATCATGCAAAGGAATATTTTCAATAAACATCTTTATTAATGCCTACATGAAAAAAATAAAACATATAATTCTCATTGGATCAGGAAAAGGTGGTGTTGGTAAATCAACTGTGGCTGTTAATTTATCTATATCATTAGCAAAACAAAGTAACAAAGTAGGTTTATTAGATGCGGATATTTATGGTCCATCAATACCAAAAATGATGGGAATAAAAGAAAAGCCTAGACTAAACAAAAACAAAAAACTCGAACCTTTTTTCAAATATGGCATTAAATTTATGTCAATTGGATCTATGATTCCTTCAGAAAAACCAATCATATGGAGAGCCCCAATGGTTGTTAATGCTTTAAACCAACTCTTAAGGGATATAAGTTGGGAAGATTTAGATTTTTTGATTATTGATTTACCACCTGGTACAGGAGACATTCAACTTACCTTAAGTCAAAACCTTCAAATTTCAGGAGCTATAATAGTGTCTACTCCGCAAGAAGTTGCACTTGAAGATGTAAGAAGAGCAATTAATATGTTTAAACAGGTAAAAATTGAAATCATAGGTATGGTTCAAAATATGAGCTATTTTGAAGATGCAAAAAAAAATAAAATTTATCTTTTGGGAGAAAATAATGTTGTTGAAGAAGCAAAAAAACAAAACTTAAACTTCCTAGGTGAAATTCCGATTGTACAGGATATTAGCTTTTCTTCTGATCAAGGAAAACCGATTTCTACAAATGAAGAGTCAGAGGTTGCAATTAAATTTCAAGAAATTGTTAATAACATGAAAAAAATCCTAGCTAAACAGCCCAATCAAGAAACGAATATCGAAATTAATTGAGGTCAAAGATCAAATTTACTATTTATTTCATTTAATTCTCTCTTTGAAATTCTTTTTGTATCAAATTTTTTATTCTTTAAGATTGATTTTAAATATTCAAAACCTGCTGAAGATAAAGAAAATCCATTAACTCTAAACTTTAAAAAAGCTTCATAAGTAAAAGGTACCCATTTTTTCATAATTTCCAAAATTACATCAGCGTAAACCCTGATTTCATATTGTGCATGCTGATCAAATCTTAGTGATAGAAAATGCATTAGATTATGTAAATCAATTTTCCAATACCATTGTGTGTAAGCATTCAAAGGTAGTGTCATTCTCGCTATTTCTCTTGCTAATCCAACATTATTTAAATCCAAAGTCTCTCCGACCAAATTTTCATTTAACAAATAACTATATTTTTCAAATGAAGATTCAGAATGTTTTTTTATAACATGTCTTTTCTCTAAAGCATTTTTCTTATCAATTTTTTCTCCTCTTCCTTGATTATTAACTGAAGACTGAGTCTGCATGTGTTTTAATTCTGGAATATAAAACTCTTTTTCTAAAATGGAATATCTAGCAGAATACTCATTTACGTTAGCTGTTCGATGCCTAATCCACTGTCTCGCAACAAAAATTGGAAGTTTTATGTGTAATTTTATTTCATTCATTTCAAATGGTGTTGAATGACGATGACTAAGAAGATAATTTATTAAATTTTTATCCTCATTTATTTTTTTTGTTCCTTTTCCATATGAAACTCTTGCAGCTTGAACAATTGAGGAATCGTCACCCATGTAATCTATTAATCTTACAAAACCGTGATCTAAAACTTTAAATTTCTTATAAATAATATTTTCAAGTTTTTTAACTGTAGCTCTACTTGTGATATTCCTTATTTTTCTGAGACTTTTTAGGTCTTTTTCTGAATCTTCTTTTGATTTATTTGTGGTCATTATTTTTATTAGTCAAATTATATAAAACATATTTTTACATAAAATAAACTATATTAAACAATATTCTTTAATTTTTTTATTTTTCTAATATTATCTAACTGCCAGTAATGGCTATGGCAATAAATGTTTGATTTGTGATCTGAGACGGACCCGGGGGCGGTACCCGGCGCCTCCACCAAATTTTGTGGGGGGCGAAATAGGATCGACGTGCATGGGAATCTTCAAAACTTTGCTCGGTGTAGTTCCACCGTTATCGGACTAAAATAAATATGTGCTAACGATAATGAAATGGCACTCGCTGCTTAATTAATTAAGTAAGCGCTGCAGTGAGCGCGGGGCAACAGAAGTCTCATCGGCAAGGGCGGGCAATTGTTCGCCCTTGTTTGTTTTAGGCACACTCACAAAGGGTTTTAGAGGATTGACTCTTCAACAAATAAGGGAAATTAAACGAGTTAAAGTGCAGACACTCTACAGACCACTTTTGTTTGTTCAATATATGTTCTACTCTACATTTTGCAGAACTCTTTTTTTGTATATGCGTAAAAATCAAAAAAAAAGTTAAATAAATATACATCGGTGTTCATCCGATTTAGTTATTCATAGTTCTAAATTTTTTGTTTTGATTTCATATATTTGATTTTTTTATCAAGTCTCTCTTCAAAATAACTATTCAATTCTTCAACAATCTGACACTTCTGGTCTCTGTAAAATTCTAATGTTTCTCTATTAATTTTTTCTGAAGAAGAATACCTACTTAAACCTCCATCAAAATTTTTGTAAGTAAAATCTTTTATAATCTCAATATGTTGTAATGTTGTTTTATAATTTAACAAATCTTTATCAAACGAATCCATGTCATTAAATAAGTCCAAATAATATCTAAAAACTAAATTTCCATTAGTATTAACTATGAAATCAAATGAGTTTTGATTGAGTGAAAGTTGCATATCATCTCCTTTCAATTTTGAAACAAATTCGTATCCATAAAGTTTTTTTTCAATTTCCGATTTATCGAAGTTTTTCTTAACACGAATACATAAAAGTTTTTTACCACTCAAATTGTCAGATTCAGACCTCACCTCAAAAGACACAAACAAGCAAATCAATATCAGTAATAGTTTTTTCATGAACCAATATTTATCATTACATCATCAATATTATTATACAAATTACTGTTCCAATAATTATAAATCTAAACAACATAACCTATCTCAAATTGATTCAAAAATTAACCGAGATGAAATTAGAACTATAATAAGAAAAGTAAATTCGTTCATATTAGATTAATTCTATATTGGTAAGGTTAAAAATCCAATTTAATTTGGGGTATAGTAACGACCTACCGTTCTGGAATAGTAACGACCTAATCGTTCTGTCTCAAACTGTAAAAGTTTCCGTACATTCAAATTTGCTTGGTTAATAACAATTAACAAAGGAGAATTGAAATGGTTAAAATCATTTGGAAAGAACTTAAAGAGGATGACCCTATCTTCAAAACTGGATTCATAATCTCGAATCCAAAACTTGACTTTAATATAAAAAGAAAAGGAGAAAAAAAATGAAAAAATTATCTTTTTTCTCTATTCCCAGAAATAAAACAAGAAAAGCAACTATTGAAGTGATAAAAAATGCTCTCATTGCAAATGGGTGGAAATTTGTTGAAAAATCTGAAAGGAGTAAGAATAAATCTTGAGTCCGTGCAGAAGTCGTGCAGAAAAAACACTCATTTGCAACGCACTTTGCAACGCACTTTTTAAGAAACCCCTAGAAACAGAGGGTCTTAGACCAAACACCGAGACACAGAAGTCTCATCGGCAAGGGCGGACAATTGTTCGCCCTTGTTTGTTTTAGGTATACTCACAAAGGGTTTCAGAGGGGTCACTCACCAGAAAAAAAGGGAAAATGAAACGAGTTAAGTACAACGCACTTTTGCTTTTTCATTTTCATGAGAGTGATATCCAAGAAATTTGGAAAACTAAGAAGATGTAAATTATACAATTAGTACAAAAAAGTATAACCACTAAAAATATTAAAATCGTCCCCCTTACCTAATAGTCTATGATTTAAACCTATGTCAAATATAAGATTTTTACTTTGCGAGTAAGTTGCACCAAATCCAATTATGTTTGATACCTTGTAATCCACATCATTACTTTTGATAGCAATAATTTCTGAATAAAGACCCAATGAATTTTGCATATTTATTCCTAATAGACCTGAAATAATAAATTCAATATCAAAATTTTGTTCATCATCATCATACACATAATCTGTTTCAAACATGAAATCTAAATTTAGTGTATCAAAAATATTAGTAGAAAATGGAAAAATAATTCCTCCTTCTACTTTGTTATTGCCTATCTCATTGTCAGCAGTAGGTAATTTTATGTAAGGCATTAATCCAAATGCAGATTTCCCGTCGTCATTTACCCAAATATTCTTTTTAATACTAATTTGAAAATCTCCATTACCGTCATTTGTTTTTTTGTTAGACTCTTGATTAATATATGGTTCAAAAACTAACTGTAGATCTATTGAATTATTCAAACCAATTCTAAAATTAAATGGATGTATGAACCAAGTATTCACGTCACTATTTTGAGAATAGTCAAAAATATTGCTTTCTACCTGTTTTACTCCAGCATCTATAGTAAATCCACTTTCGGTGAAAGTCGTGGCATAAACTTTTTTATAATCAATAAGAAAATTTATAAAAATTAAAATTAAGAAAGAAAATTTTGTAATTAGAAAGTTTTGTTTTTTTGTTAACATTTAATTAATAGATTGATTTTTATTGAAATTAGGTAGAAATTAATTTTGTTACTTAAATAAAAGAATTTAAGTTTTATTCTAGATTATATTTTTGAATGTTTTTACCCAGCAAGATCATAAAAAAATAGATCCGACTGTTTTAGATAAATAAAATTATTTGGGATATGTTCAATTTAAAAATAAATTACAAATTACACAAATAATGCAAACTTGATCATATTACACAGACTTTTTCTCTTCTTATTTTTTCAATATCTATATAAATCTTCATAGAATCGGTTCAAACATTGTAAATTATTATATTTTGCTTGAACCAATCATAATTCATATTATTCTTTTTTTTCCTCAGTTGATTCTTCTTTTTTATCTTCAGAAGTCTCTTCGTTTGTTTCTTCAGTTGTTTCTTCCACAACTTCTTTTTTTTCGCCGTGCCCGTCTGCTTTTACGGATTCTGAGGAAAATAAGAATGCTAAGGAAAAAAATAAAATGTACAAATATTTCATATATATCTCCAAAAAAGTTACTATATATAACCTAACAAATATTAAATATTTTTAAAAATTTATATTCTTTATATCTGCTATAATTCCAAATTATAATGACTATACTTACTACGATAAAAAGTAATCCGTGCAGAAGTCGTGCAGAAAAAAAACTGATTTGCGCTCCACTTTTTAAAAAAACCCCAGTTATTTAGGGTTATAGACCATACACCGAGACACAGAAGTCTCATCGGCAATGTTCACCCTTGTTTGTTTTAGGTAGACTCACAAAGGAATTCAGAGGATTCACTCAACAGAAAAAGATAAAATGAAATGGGTTTAAGTGCAGACATGCGCAGACCCTGTGCGGACACTTATGAGTGTTCATCATTTGTTTTTCTAGATTGTTAGAATGGTTTAAAGTATTGTAAGTTTTTTTTTAAGTTGCTTGATCAATGACTTGAAAATTTATTAAAATTTATTTATGAAAAAATTATACTTCAAATTTTTTAAAATATATTTTTAATTTCAATCATATTTTTTGGTTGTGTAAAAGCAAATTCATCTGAGGGTATTAATGATATCAAAAATTTATTAGAAGGAAGGTATGAACTGATTTATTGGACAGAAAATAACATCCAATATTATTACCCAGAAGTAGCAGGAATATTTATCTTAAATAATAATAATGCTTTAATTAGCTTGGATAAAAATATGGATACAAATTAAGTCTGTCGAATTAATAGGATGGGGGAAATATACAATTAAAAATGAATCATTTCATATCAGATGGCATGATTGGAAGTTATTATTGATTGAAAATAATATTAAAACAGTGAAAAAAAAATCTCCTTGGGAAGGCATGAAAGAATATAATGTTTCTTTTAATGATAATAAATTAGTTTTAACTTCAATAACTGGTAAACAATCTTGAAACATAAGCAAAAATTCTATAGTTTATAGAGATAAAGAATGGGGATAAGATAAAAACGAAGTTGTAAGATATTGGAAAAGAGTAGATTAAAAAAGATTCATTTGCCATCACACATGGTTCTTGTAATTTTTTCAATATAAATAATAGTTATTTTTCATCGATTTATTAGACTGATTTGAGAGAATGTTAGGAAGTCTGAGCAGTTCCTAAAAATCACTTTCAAAAATGTATGTTTTCTAGGATTTTATTTTCAAAAAAATGGTAGTCTAAATCTAAAGTTTTAGACTGAATGTTAGTTTTTATAAAACAACTAAATACTGGTAAAATATTTATATCAACCCTAGTATAATAAAGTAATAAATGTCATTAAAAAGTGTTTTAAAAAAGATTCCAGACTTCAAAGGTGCAAATTTTCTTATAAGAGTCCCTCTTGCTATTGTATTTATTTTGCAGGGATTATCAAAGTTACCACTTAATATTTCTGATGCAGAATCTTACGGTTTGCCAATGACTGTCTGGTTTTTTGTTGCGTGGGGAGAACTTCTTTCAGGGATTGGGTTGCTAATTGGTGGATTATTAGTAACAAAAAAACTTAATAGTTATGGTGGATTAATAACAAGGTTCAGCGGTATTGTCATATGTGGTATTATGACGGGCATTATTTTGATGCAAGAACCGGAAAGTCTTTTAGATGTATTGTTATACGATAATTTTCATGTAATGCTTTATTGTGGAGGATTGTTCTTTGCACTTAGAGGGAATAGAGTCTATTTAGAGGATAATAAAGAATAATCAAAAAACAAAAAATAATTAAAACTCATATTTTAGTTTTCTCAATTTAAAAGTTTTTACATTTATGGTACTATAATATTATTAATGAACAGGAGTAGTAAGTGACTAAAAAAAATAATATTGAAGAAACCTGTTGCAAATATACTTGTTGTGCAGATGGTTGTTGCAGTGAGGGTTGTAAAACAGGAGAGTGTAGTACTGGTTGTTGCAAGGAAGGATGTTGTATTGATTCAGAAAACTGCTGTTCGTAGAAATAAAATTTTATTTAACCTTTTATAATGAAAAGCGTTAAGTTGTATTTGATACATTGTTATTGTTAATAACAAAAACCAGTTCTTGAAAAATTGCAAGAAGTCATCCCTGGGAAATAGTAACTATGCGAATAATAATGATAGTTTGAAAAATCAATATTTCTTCTTACTTCAAACTTTGATTCTTCATAATCTATTAAATTATAATATCTAAACATCGCCTCATTATCTGAAATTTCATTGTTTTTTACCATAATTTGAAGTCTTTTTATAGCATCTACAAATCTAGTATTTTCATTCCGACAATTTATATTATCGTTACAGTCCTTTTGAATCTTATTAAATGCACACGAAGAAAGATTAGTAAATTCACTAAATTTTTTTTCACAATCAACAAAATAACTGTAAGAATATTTGTTTGAGGCACAAGAAGTAATAATAAACAAACTAAAAATAAAAAAGTATTTCATATAGGTTAATTTAATAATAATTTTTTAAATTTCAGTAAATATTTAATAATTCAACCAAACAGAAAAGTAGTCCGTGCAGAAGTCGTGCATAAAAAACACTAATTTGCGACCCATTTTGCCACTCACTATTTACGAAACCCCCAGTTACAAAGGGGTCTAGACCATACACCGAGACACAGAAGTCTCATCGGCAAAGGCGGGCTGTTGGCTCTTGTGAGATTTAAAGACATTCGCAAAGGGGTTTCAAAAGCATGTTTTTTTAAAAACAAAAGTATTTGAAAATAATATGATTTAACTGGGATTCATCCTTGTTAATTTTTATATTGAAATTTAATTCATATTTATTAATTAAACCTTATGAAATTTTTTACATTCTATTTTCTTTTTTTTATTCTGGCTTTTATTTTGAATCTTATTCATCCAGATCGACAAGGAAAGATCTTATCATCAACTTTAAATGAAGTAATGTATTCTGGTTTTTTAAAGTCGCAAAGCGAATTATCTGCCACAGAAAAGACTACCCTTTCTTGTAAGTTCAAAAGTATGAATAGAAAATCCCCAAAATCTAAGTTGGAAGATAAAATCAGCAAAAGAAAAATTTAGTAACAGTGATACACTATTTATAAAAGCCTATGAAATAAAAGTTCGTAGAACCTATATTGTGGCACAGTAATCTCGTCAGCACGGGCGACCAAATTGTTGACCTTTATTTGTTTTAGGTTAACTAAAGGAGTGTTTCAGAGAATTCAACTTGAAATTAATAAAAGAATTAAGGAAAGATTAAGTAACTTCATACAAAAGAATTTCCAATTGGTACATGCAACAATTATGGTAAACCAAATTTAGGAGTTTATAATGATTAATATTAAAAATAATTGTTGTAAACATACTTGCTGCGAAGACGGTTGTTGCGAAACAGGCAAGTGTAGTAAAACGAGTTGCAAGGATGGATGTTGTGCAGATGCTGAGAACTGTTGTGAATAGATAAAAGCTCGTCTTTAACCTATCGTAATCAATAATTTGATTGTGCATTCATTGTTATTTAATTCACATTATAACTTTTGTGGTCTTAATTTAGTAAACCTAAGGTGATCGCTATATATGATTCCAAATTCGTGTTAAATATTAAACCATGAGAAAATAAAATTTCCAGTGACCATGAGTGTACCAAAAAATACAAAACAATAGAACGTCCCAAATAAAAAAATGTAAGTTCCTGAAATTAAAAAACGAAAGAAAGAGGACATAGAACTTCCAAGTAATTCAAGTCTAAGACTCATAATAAATGGGTTTAGTTTGTGTTTTGTTTTTTTATTCAACCAGTACACAGGATATGTAAATATCCAAAATATAGGAAGGAATAATAATATATATAGTAGTGTAATTCCTAGTAGATCCATGTAATTAACATAACTTAAATATAATTTTTTGTTAAAACAAAATTTTTTAAAATCTATAATTATTTGACAATGAGTTTTTGTATATGTTTAACTTAAAATGGTAAAGTAAAATTGTAACTTTTTAAAGTTTAAATCTCGGAAAAATAAAAATTTAAGCAAAAATGATGAGTAATAAGTTTAAAGAAAGTATTCATCAAGAATTTGAAAGATTTATGAGAGATGAAATGGACGATAATGAAAAAAAACATTACCAAAATACATCAAGATTTAAGAATATGATTAAAGAAATCACCAAAGTGTTGATTGAAAAAAGTTTAAAAAGAAATATTTGAACTTTTCACTGTTTATATTCCGGTTTGCTATTTTTATGTTACACTAAACATATAATTTTAATGAAGTGTCACTTTTTCTTTTGTATCTTCGTTATTATGTATAAATTTTTGACAAGGACTGTGCATATTCACATATTCCTGCGCTGAGTGGACAATTCTGTGAGATTCTCTTATCAATCTTGAAAGCAAATATTTACTGATAGTAAGCTTATTTTTTTTATTTGATTTCATTAGTTTTTGAAAAATATAATTGTACATCATATGTTTTTCATTCTTCTGCTCAAAAACTTGATTAATCATAACAAGCATTAAGTTTTTAAAATCATCGTCGTTCATATTTATAATGATAATAATTATTAATATCATTTCAAGATTAATTTTATATTTTTTAATTTACTTGTTTTTAGATATTAAAGTATCCATGTAAGCCAAAATCACACCACTAATTACAAAAGTAAAATGTATGGCTATGAATAAGATGATCTGTTCTTTCGTGTATTTATCTAAATCGAAAAATACTTTTAAAAGATGAATCCCAGATATAGCCACAATTGAGGATACTAATTTAAGTTTTAATCCCTTAAAATCAACTGTTCCCATCCATTCTGGTTTATCCTCGTGGTTATTAACATCGATTTTAGAGACAAAATTTTCATAACCTGAAAATATTACAATTATCAACAAATTACCGGCAAATGATAAATCTATGAGAGTCAGTATAAATAAAATTAACTCTGTTTCATCAGTACTAAAGTTTAAAACGAAATGAAATATTTCTTTTATAAAAACTACTAATAAAAAAAATAAAGAAATTATTAAGCCAAAATAAAATGGTGCAAGTATCCATCTTGACGCAAACATGACTCTTTCAAGAAATTTTTCAAAACTTTTAAGCATATCTTGCAAAACAGAAAAAAAAAGGGGAACTTAATCCCCTTTCCGTATTTAAATCACACATCTCAATATTATTTATTTTACCTTTGAAGGTTGCTCAGATAAAAAATACAATAAATTAAGATGTGAAAAATTTATAATACTAGACATCAGACCACCTCCTTTATATTGGTTAAAACTAATTATAATTTAGTGTCAAATTTGAAAAAGTCAAAAATAATATTGTATAAACATAAAAAAATTTTTCATTGATTAACTATGAAACTTCTACATTTTCAATCTGAAATTCTAATTCTTTGAACCCATTCGGAAACTCTTTTTCACTGATCGACATGAAACCCTCATCATAAAATTTTTGTTGTTGAATTGGTATAAAATTTTCTAACTCTACCATTATTTCATTATCTTGTTGAAACCAAGAAATAAAACAATCTTTAGCCGATTCAATATCATGAACAACGAGTTTTTTTTTTTGTATATTACAAAAATATTGACTGCCCTCTTCCATAAAATATAAATCAGATTTTTTGATATAGCTTGGGCATTCACCGCATTGACAATTTTCGACTAATTCTGAATAATGGAATTTTTCCGCTTTAATGAATAGTGAAAAATATATTTTGTAAGTTTTCATTAATTTAATTCTACTACAAGGCATATTGCAAACCCAATATAATTTTAAAATCCTGTTTCATTTGGATTCTATTATATTTTTCATAAATAGGTTTAATTACTTCAATAGCAAATCTTTGATTTTTTAAAAAGCTATTCCTATTGATGAAATTAAATCCAAGTCCTAGCAGAACTTTAGTATAACCAATATTTCCAGCATCCATTGCAGGGCTCATTCTTGAATTTAGTTGATCGTCTTGTCCTTTCATTTGGTTCAAGTTTTTAAAACTAATTTTAAGAGAGGAACTAAAAAAATGAATAAAATTATAAGAAGTCCAAATATTTGTATCCAAAAAATTTCCATACTTATAACCATATTTATTGCTATCTCCTGGTCTAAATTTGAAGAAAAATTGTGCGCCATATTTTATTTTATCAATATTTTTTAATATATTTAGCAGAATGTAAGGATCGAAAGTCCCTGAACCATTCTGCATACTGTAACCCAACTTTTTATTGGAACCCATTGGGGTTTGATCCTTTTTGCTAATACTACCAGTTGGGAAACTCAAACCAAAACCTAGATGCATTTTCAGATTTTTATTATTTTTAATACCAAACATACCACCCAATAAAAGATCCCCAAAACCATGCGAATTAATATTAAATCTTGCACCTCCAGACATTTTCATGCGTTGTTGTGTCATTTCTTTCTGTTGGTAATTGCTCATTATTAAAAATGTAAAGTAATCAGATGGTGCGTACATCATACCAAACATATGCATTGACATATTCATTGATACTGGTGCGTTCATATATGATCCTTTATTGAAAGATGAACCATTTGGATTTATCATAGTATCCTCAATTGAAATTGAAGAAGTTCCATTATTTAACCCACTCATTACCATCGATGATAGCCTGTATGAGAACATGAATTCATTTTTTTTATGCATGTGATCACTCATTATGCTGATAGGGGCATGATCATCGGCAACAGTAATCTCATCCGAATGAGCATAATAACAACTTGATAATATAAATAATGTAGTAATTCTCTTAAACATAATGTTCCTTTCTAAAAAATTTTAAAATCTAAAGTAAAATTTTTTAGAAGGGAGGAGATTGAGATTTTTCAGGAATATTTAAAAAGAAGTTAGTTTTATTTTTCTTTTTTGATTTATCATCAATTTTAATAAATGTAACAAATATTATATTGGCAGAATCTACAACATCATCATGAACTAGATCAAAACAATGTTCAAAACAATTATGTTTTGATGAATCTTCACTCGAAGAACATATGTCATAATTAATTTTATAATAAAAATTTTGTAACTGGTTGCTAATAGCGATGTTAGAGCCAAGCAAAAAAAATAATATTATGGTTAAGAAGCTGCTATTTTTTTTCATTTTTTCCAATTCTTTAAATTACTAGTCACTGTTATATAAGGCAACTCAAATAATAAATTTTAACCAAACTGTTTTCTTAAAGAGAAGAAAAAACAAAAATTCAAAGAAAATTTTTGTCATGTGTTTTTCAAAAAATGAGCATTATTTTTTGTGAATATATACTATTTAACAATCACTCCAAACTATGCAAATTAATTTGAGCAGAATAAAATTTATGAAAAAAAAATATAGAAATCAACAATTACAAAATTTACAACTTAGTTGAAATAAATTCCAAAAATAAGGATTTTAGATATAATAGATACTATAAATAAATTGGTTAAATTATTATAATTATAAAACAATTTAAAATGAGATTTGAATTTGGAAAAAATTGGAAAAAATATTCAAGATTTATTGACAGTAAAAAAATTGAAATTGGAAAGGAATCATTAAAAGAATATTTTAACATTGAGAACTTTGAAAACAAAACTTTTTTAGATGTAGGTTGTGGAAGTGGGCTTTTCTCGATTTGTGCTACTTCTCTCGGAGCTGATGTAAGATCTTTTGATTACGATGCAGATTCCGTTGATTGTACAAAAAAAGTTTTTAAGACACACATTAAAAAAAAAGCATTAGTTGAAAAAGGAGATATTTTAGATAAGTCTTTTATTCAAAAACTCGGAAAATTCGACTATGTATATTCATGGGGTGTCCTTCATCATACAGGGAATTTAAATACTGCAATGAAAAATATAGATATATTAGTTAAAAAAAAAGGAAAACTTTTTATCTCCATCTACAATAACCAAGGTGCAAAGTCAAAAGCTTGGGAAAAGATAAAACTTATATACAACAAGTTTTATTTTTTGAGGCCATTATTATTCATCATATTTTTTATTTTTATGAAGTTACCTGAAATTATTTACAAAATCATTATAAAGAAAAAAGAATTAAGAGGAATGAATCCTTTCATTGATTTAATAGATTGGATAGGTGGTTATCCATTTGAAACAGCAAAACCAGAAGAAATCTTCGATTTTTTTAGAAAGCTTGGGTATTCATTAGAAAAAATCAAAACTGTTAATGGAAAATCAGGTTGTAACGAATATGTTTTTATGAAAGGTTAGTTTTAAGTCAAATGTTTAAAAAATTTAAAGAAAAATATATTAAAAATTCTCTCGCCTACAAATCATATAGGATTAAGAAATTTAAACCTTTCGTATCGTATTCTTCCTTTGGTGAAGAAATACTGGTAAATAGAATCTTTAAAAATAAAAAAAATGGATTTTTTGTTGATGTTGGAGCTTTTAATCCTGTTGTTGGTTCCTTGACAAAAATACTTTATGATAAAGGATGGAAAGGAATAAATTTAGATTTTTCTGAAACTAATATCAATTTGTTTAAAATTTTCAGAAAAAGAGATATTTCTATTAAAACTGGAGTTTCAAATAAAAATATAGTTAAAAAATCTTTTTCTTTTGATCCTAGTTCAGGGACTAATACACTTAATAAGCAATACGCTGAAGGTTGGTCCAAAAAATTTTATAAAAATTATAAAATTGAAGATGTTAAGTGTAAAACTCTGAATACAATTCTTGAGGAAAATAATATTTGTAAAAATTTTGATTATCTAAATATTGATGTTGAAGCCCACGACTACGAAGTTTTGCAAGGTATTAATCTGAACTTATTTAAGCCTAAGTTGATTACATGTGAAATAATAGGTGATTTAAAAGAAATATCAAAAAAAAACACAAATATGTATTTTACAACTACTGAAGAGTTGATTGATTCAAAAATAAATAAATATTTAAGCAGATTTAAATATAAACTTGTGTCGCAATATTATTTAACTGCCTTCTTCATTAAAGAAATTTAAATTAAAAAAAAAATTGTAGTGTCGTTTTATTTATAATGTTCCCATTATATTTAAAAATATTTGTTTATTTCAACTTAGTAAGCATAGTTTCGGTTTGTTTGTTTCTTTTATTGTCAAAGCAAAAAGGAACTAAAATGCCTGAAAATTATAAAAAAAAATATGTTCTAAAAAAAAGTAACCCCCGTTTTAAACGGGGGTCCTGATTTCGGGGAGGTAAATCATTAGAATAAATGTTTGTGTTTATGTTTGATATTCAAATTTATTTTGATTATGTTAAATATTCATTATATGAATTATTAATTAAACCTTAAATATTTTTAATTCATTATTACATATTATTAATTAAGCTTAGATTGTAATGACAAAAAAATCCGAGAACAATTTATCATCTGAAATCAAAGATCTAAATAAAAAGATCGATGATCTTCAGAAATCTTTAGACTTGCTTAATAAAAAACTCAGTGATCACATAAAGTTCATTGACAAAGTATATGAACCTTTACGCAACCCAATCTCAAAAATAAAAAACTTTTTTAATTGATTGATGTTCAGTTTTTTTGTCAAAGTCCTAATATCAAGCATAATTATCTCATTTGCTAGTTGGTTATCTTTCAAAAAACCTCAAATTTCTGGATTTATAGTTGCATTACCCCTCGTAAGCATAATTTCATTGGCTTTTTCTTTTCTTGAACATCAAGATAAAGATAAAACAATTTTATTTGCTAAAAGTATCGTTGTCGGAATACCTGCTTCATTGCTTTTTTTTGTACCCTTTTTTTTTTCTAAAATGTTAAATCTAAACTTTTGGACAACTTATATACTAGGTCTTATCTTTCTAGTGTTAGGTTTTTATATTCATAAATTCATAACACAATTTTTCTAGAACCAAATGTAAAAAAATATGAATTTAATTAATTTTACTCTCTTTTAAGTTACAATATTAGGGGTTAAATTTTGATTATTAGCTATGTATGAATTTTTAAAAGTGATAAAATATTTTTTGCCTTTTGTTTTGATAATTTTTTTTTTTTTTATTCTTTTACATTTAAGTGTATTTTGAAACTTTTGAAGTTTTTAAAACTTTGTTATAGTGTTTATAATAAAATAGTTATTTACAGTTTTTTAGAATGCAAAAAAATTTTATTGATTATGGTGAAAGAATAAATAGTGCTTTACTGAGGGTAATTAAAGATATTTTATGTGATTTAAGTAAAGCAAAAATCTCTCCTAATCATTGTTTTTATATTACATTTGACACAACACACCCTGATGTAGTGATTAGTTCAAAACTAAAAAGAGAATATCCAAAAGAGATCACGGTTGTAATTCAAAACCAATTTTGGGATCTTGAGGTTAAAAATGACAGTTTCGATGTAACTTTATCATTTAATAGAAAAAAAGAAATGCTAACCATCCCATTTGAAGCTATCAACAAATTTAATGATCCATTTGTAAAGTTTAGTCTTCAACTGGAATTTAGATCTAGAAAAAACTCAAAAATTAAGAAAACAAAAAAAAATGAAGCAAAGAAAACTATTAATAAAAAGCCAAACCAATCTGATAAAGTCATAAAATTGGACAAATTTAGAAAGAATAAAAATGAATAAAAAAAATTTTAGAGAAGAACAAGATAGTATTGGAAAAATAGAAGTTCCAATTGACAAATATTGGGGAGCTCAAACTCAAAGAAGTCTAATGAATTTTCAAATTGGCTCTGATTTAATGCCAAAAGAAATTATTAAGGCATTTGCAATTCAAAAAAAATCTGCAGCGATTAGCAACTTGGCATTAAATAATATTGAAGAAAGAATTGGTAATACAATTTTAGAGGTTTGTGACGAAATTATTGAGGGAAAGCTATTTGATCATTTTCCCTTGTCTGTATGGCAAACTGGCTCAGGAACTCAAACAAATATGAATTTGAATGAAGTTTTAGCAAATAGGGGTAACGAAATTATGGGTAAAAAAATTGGAAAAAATCAACCTATTCATCCAAATGATCACTGTAACCTTGGACAATCATCAAATGATTCTTTTCCAACTGCTATGCATATTGCAATAGTTATTGAAACTAATGAAAAGCTTTTACCTGTTGTTAATAAATTTGAAAAAACATTACAGAAAAAAGAAGATGAATATTCCAATATTGTAAAAATTGGAAGAACACACCTTCAAGATGCTGTTCCACTAACACTAGGGCAAGAATTAAGCTCTTTTAAAGAACAAATTAGAAAATGTAAGATAAGAATTAATTTAGCCATCAAAGAAATTTTATCAATCTCTCAAGGCGCAACTGCTGTGGGTACAGGGTTAAATACCTCTAAAAAATTTGTTATGGGGTTTGTAAGAGCTTTACAAGAAATTACATCTTATCCATTTGAATCAGCTGAAAATAAATTCGAATCAATTGCATCCCATGATTCTATTGTTAACTTTTCTGGAGCAATATGCTCGCTAACAACAGCTTGTTATAAGATTGCAAATGACATTAGATTATTAGCCTCTGGACCAAGATGTGGTATCAGCGAATTAATTTTACCAGCTAATGAACCTGGGTCTTCAATTATGCCAGGAAAAGTAAACCCAACTCAGTCAGAAGCATTAATTCAAGTGTGCATTTATCTTTTGGGTTACAACAATTCTATAAGTTTCGCAGCAAGTCAAGGACATTTTCAATTAAATGCTAATAAAACTTTGATGGCTCATGTCATAATTAGATCGATAAATCTCATTAGCGACGCTATAGATTCTTTTGAAAAAAATTGCTTGAGTGGTATGAGGCCAAACTTAAAGATTATTGATGAAAATCTAAAGAAATCTCTAATGCTCGTGACAGCACTTAACCCGAAATTAGGGTATGACAAATCAGCAAAAATCGCTAAAAAAGCTTTTGATGAAAATCTAACCCTTAAACAAGCAGCAGTTAAACTTGGTTATGTATCCGATAAAGAATTTGATGAATTTGTTAACCCGATAAATATGACCAAAAATTCTAGTCAATAAAAAATTCTAAGAAATTTTCAAAATTATCTAATTTTTCGTTATTTTTTTTTAATAATTTTTTTAAACTTTTTGAAATGAGATACTCTTTTAAATTTTTAAAATCATAAATATAATCAAAATCACTGGATAAGCCTTTAATATTAACGTTAAAAGACGGAAACTTTGGAAATTTTTTTGATTTTATTGTAATTTCGTTCGAAACATCAAACCTTTTGGTATTTAAAAAATATTTACCAGCTGAATAGACAGTAATATGAGGGCTTTTAAAGGTAAGATTATCAAATTTCAATTCATTATTATTAATTCTAAAATTTGATTTGATTGAATCTATATTACTTTTTTGGTTTTTTTTTGATAGTTTAAAAATTTCAAAAATATCATTTATTCCAGTAAAATTGTCAATTTTTTTTGAAATTTCCTCTAAGTTTATACCATTCAAATCAGCGTTTTTAATTTCAAGTTTTCCCATAAGATTCAAATTACTAATTAATGATTGAAAATCATTCTTTAAAAGGATTGATTCAAAGGACGATGATAAGCTGTTTTTTCCTCCACTAATGTAATACTTTGTTTCTACAAAATGATTTGAAGGCAATGAAAAATCCTCAAGGAATAATACACCTTTTAAACGATTATCTAACTTTGAGTAATCTGCATTAAATTTTAAAACACCATCGAGATAACTGCTATTAAATTGTTCAATCCTCATAAAATTGTCACTAATAAATGAGTTGAAAGTTACATTTTTAAAAGTTTGGTTAGTAATTTTCAACTTTTCTATTTTTGCGTTTATATTAATTTTGAAAAAATCAGAAAAAGAATATTTTATTTTTTTTAAAAAATCTTTTTCTTTGCTTTTCTGCCTATTATTTTGGATTAGTTCTGAGATGTTAAGATTTTTACTTTGCAACAAGCCATTGAATTCAAATGTTCTTCCTTTAATAAACAAAACTCCGTTTAAAAAAATTTTTTCTTTCTGATCTAATATTTTTTGTTCAATGCTCATACTTATTTCTTCATAATTTTGAGATTGAGAGATTGCTTTTAAAGAAAAATTCGAATTAAAATTCTTTAAAAAAAAATTACCGTTAATTTGTTGTCTTGAATTAACAAATGAGAAATTTACTTTTTCTAAATTTTGTTGTCCAGAATTTGTAAGTATACTTACTATCCCATTTTTAATTTCAATTTTTTCAAATATTCTTATGTGTTGATCTAGAAATTTAGAATTATTTCCTATGTTTACATGCAAAAAATAATTATTGTGAATTACGGATTGATCAACTGTTTTAAAATCAAAAGAAACCATAGGATTAAGAAACTTTACATTTTTAAATTTTAAATCTCCACGCAAAAGATATATCCACTTGGAAGTGATTTGGGTATTAGCTACTTTTACTGACAAATTTTTATCAATAAATGATAGATTATTTAATACAACCTTAGGATAAGGAAAAAAGGTTAAATCAATTTTATTGTCAAACCTTATATCTCCAGATATTTTGTTTGAAATATTGTCAGTTATTGAGTTCTTAAAACTCTCAGAATCGAAAAAAAAAGAAAAATAAATTATTGGCAGAATTAAAATTGTTACCAAAAACAAAAAAAAAAAACGAATTATCTTCATTAAATTCAATTACTTTTAAGATATCTTGGTCTATGTGGTCCAGATAAAACAATAAATTTTTCATTTCCAGATTCGTCTCGAAAAGATAAAAAAGATGGAGTTTGATTTAAACCTCTCCATATTTCATAGACTTGGAAAGCTTGATTTTTGTGTCTTCTACCTAAGAACCAATCTTCACTTGCTACAACAACAGCAGCTACACCTCCCATGTGCTGAGTCTCAATAAAAGTTTCTATGCCAATAGCCTCCTCAATAGATTTACTCATTTCTTCTAATCTATCTGAAAAAATTTCAAAGGATTTCTTATAATCACTGTTTGCGGCAGAATCAAGAGGTTTAGTAACACCAAATTCTTCTTCCTTTACCCACCCATTGAGACCAGTTTTTTCATCAGTAACATTATACCAGCCGTTTTTCAGTTCAATAACTTTCATTTTGTGCCCTAGTTCAAGAGGATATATCATTGGTGAATTTGTTTCAGGATTCATGAAAAATTGTCCAATTTTTTTTTGGTTGAATATCATTTCATTTGCATTAGTAATTGAATATAGAATAAAAACTTTAAAGAAAACAATTAAAAAAAATTTCATAATAACCCTGTATTAATTTGTTAAACACATGTTAGAAAAAAAGTTTGTTCATACTTTCAAATCTAAGAATTTCGATAATAGGTCAAAAAAATCAAAAATCAAATATATTATACTTCATTACACTGAAACAAAAAATTTGAATGATGCTTTAAAACTTTTATGTTCAAAAAAAAGAAAGGTCAGTGCTCACTATGTTATAGATCTAGATGGAAAAATTTATATGTTAGTTGAGGATACTAAAAGAGCTTGGCACGCTGGTTTATCCTCATGGAAAAATGAAAAATATTTAAATGAAACATCAATAGGAATAGAAATCGTAAATGAAGGAGAGCAAAATAAAAAAAAATATCCAAAAATACAGATTAAATCAGTGATACTTTTGTTAAAATACCTGAAGAAAAAATTTCAAATTAAAAAACCTAATATCCTTGCTCATAGCGATATTGCGCCAACGAGAAAGATTGACCCAGGTGTTTTTTTTCCTTGGGAGGAACTGGCCAAGAATTCCTTATCAAATTTCTCAACAATTAAAAGTGAAAAAAATGATTTTGATATGCTTACACCCAAAGAACTTGTTTTTTTCTTTAATTGTTTAAAAATACTTGGATTCCATGAAACAGAAGTTAATGCTTCTTTTTCCAAAAATAAGTTAATTTCAAATGCTTTTCACAGACACTACTTTCCCCAGTTAGTAAATAAAAAACCTAGAAAGATTAGTGTAAGACTCATAAAAAAAATTATTAATTTGACAACAAATATTTAATTTATCTATATAAATCTACTAGATGATTGGATGGCTGCCTTTTTAAGGAGGAAAGTCCGGACTCCACGGAGTTACAATGCCGGTTAACGGCCGGCGAGGGAAACTTTAGGGAAAGTGCCGCAGAAAATAAACCGCCTTTTGGGTAAGGGTGAAAAGGTGAGGTAAGAGCTCACCGCATTAATGGTAACATTAATGGCATGGTAAACCCCATTGGGAGCAAGTCTAAAAAAGCACGTTCATTAGATTGAAAAGCGATAACTCCTCGTGTGCATGGTAAGACGCTAGAAGTAGTTGGTAACAATTACTCAAGATGAATAGCCATTACTTTTTTAAAGAACAGAATCCGGCTTATAGATCATCTAGTTTTTTTTTTTTTTTTTGTAGATAATTGGAAAAAAATACCATAAAATTCCATGTAATACCATATAAATATTTTATAGGGAATTTTATGACGCTTTTTTTATCAAAAACTCTAAACAAAATCGATAATAAATCGAGAGTATCAGTACCTTCTACATTTAGATCTGCTTTAAAAAATCAAAGCTTCAATGGGATAATTGCTTTTCCATCATATTCAGACAGATGCATTGATTCTTGTGGAATCAATAGAATGGAGTTAATTGCCCAAAATTTAGATGAAACTGAAAATTACTCAAAAGCGGAATTTGATTTAATTTCATTATGTTTTGGTGAGGCTGAAAAGCTACCATTTGACAAAGAGGGAAGAATTATATTACCAAAAAATCTTATAGAACATTCAGGTATAAAAGACGAAGCTTTGTTTGTGGGTTTAGGACCGACATTTCAAATTTGGGAACCAAAAACATTTGATCAAAATAAAATCCTCACTTTAAAAAAAGCTAAAGAAAAAAATCTCAAACCCAGACTTAAACCAATTCCCAAGGGAGTATAAATAAAGGAGCAAATCATGACACTTCATTTAAAAATGCCAAATAAAATTAATAACCTTTCACCAAAAATATCCGTTATAGGAGTTGGTGGTGCTGGTGGAAATATAATAAATAGTATGATTAAAACTGAAATTAGTGGAGTGTCTTTCCTCGATGTAAATACAGACAGTCAAGCGTTAGCACACTCTCAAGCCTCCGAAACTCTTCAATTAGGTCCATCTTGTACACAAGGTTTAGGGGCTGGTGCAGATCCTGATATCGGGAGAGACTCTGCATTAGAAGTAGAAAATGAAATCAAAGACTATTTAGAAGACTCCAATATGGTCTTCATTACAGCCGGGATGGGAGGAGGAACAGGAACAGGAGCTTCACCAATAATCGCAAAAATAGCAAAAGAATTAGGTATTCTTATTGTAGGTGTAGTAACAAAACCTCTTGATTATGAGGGAAAAAGAAGAATGCAACAAGCAGTTGATGGAATCAAAGAATTGCAGAAATACGTTGATAATTTAATAATTATTCCAAACCAAAATATTTTTCATTTGGCAAAAACTGATACGACCTACACAGATGCTTTTAAATTGGCAAACAATGTTTTAATAGATGGTGTGAAAAGTATTATGGATCTGATGTTAAAACCTGGAATGATAAACCATGATTTTGCTGACGTAAAAGCAGTTATGAGTGAAACAGGAAAGGTTCATATGGGTACAGCGATTTCTGACGAAGAAGATCGAGCAATAAAAGCCACAGAAGAAGCAATTTCTAATCCACTTTTAGAATATAACTCAATGTCAGGAGCAAAAGGGGTTTTAGTAAACATCACTGGCGGTGAGGACATTACGTTACATGAAGTTGATCAGGCTATAAATCTTATTAAAGAGCAAGCTGATGAAAATGCTAATTTAATTTGGGGACTAACAAAAGATGAAAATTTTTCAGGAAAATTTAAAATATCTGTAATTTCTACTGGTATTGAGTCAGAAAGTTTCATAAAAAATCAAATACATGACATCAATGTTAAGGAGTTTAACAACTTTAAAGAAAATTTAGAAAAAAATGAGCGGAACTTGGATTTTCAAAAAAGAAATACTTTGGATGAAAATTTAGAAAAAAATCAGACAAATTTTTTTGTAGACCTAAAAAATGATACCAAAAATAATCCTCAAAATGAAAAAATTAAGGAACTAGAGGAAAAAGCTCAAGAATTTAAAGAATCAAAAAAAGATAAACAATCAATTTTTTCTAAAATTTTTGGGTCTAAAGAAAAATTTTTAAATGAAAAGAGTAATTCAAATATTTTTCAAGAACCTAGAAATGTTAAATTAGGAATTTTGGAAACTGAAAAATTACAAAATGGTGAATCAGATATATTAAATCAAATAAACAATGAAGCTTTAGATGAAAAAAAAATAGATCTAAAAGAATCAGCAGATGATGAAATTGCTTTTGATCAGAAAATAAATACTAATGAAGATTTAAATATAAATATTAAGAAAGACAATTATGAAGATGATCTACTTCAAATACCTGCTTTTTTGAGAAGACAAGCCAACTAAAAATTAATGACACCTCATGATCATATACCTGTTATGTGTAATGAAGTTATAAAATTATTAAATCCTCAGAAAAATAAAACATACGCAGATGCAACTTTTGGTCAGGGAGGATATTCAAGAAAAATTTTGTCTAAAACAAATTGTTGCGTGGTAGGAATCGATAGAGATAAAGAAGCTATCAAATATGCAGAAATTATAAAAAAAAAATTTAAATCTAACTTTTTTTTTAAAAATGAGAGATTTAGCAATATAAAAAATATTTTCAAAAACAACAAAGTCGATGGAATAACATTTGATTTAGGAATGTCAAATACACAACTTTCTTCGAAAACTAGAGGATTTTCTTTTTCAAATAACGGATCATTAGATATGAGAATGGGAATGCAAAAAGATAAAGAACTTACTGCTAAAAAGATAATAAATGGTTATTCTGAAAAACAACTTTTTTATATTTTTAGAAAATATGGTGAAGAAAGAAATTCTCAAAAAATCTCCAAAGCCATAGTAAGTGCAAGAAAAAATAAAACTATAACATCAACTTATGAACTATCCAGAATAATTAACAATATAAATAAGTTTGGGAATCAAAAAAAAAATCCATCTACAAAAATTTTTCAAGCGCTTAGAATATTTATTAATGAAGAACTTTTGGAACTTGAGAGCGCTTTGGAGAGTTGTTTAAAAATTTTAAATAAAAAGTCAAAAATTGTAGTTGTATCTTTTCATTCTTTAGAAGATAGGATAGTAAAAAAATTTTTTAGAGAAAATAGTGGTTATTCAGCAAACAATTACAAACATCTTCCAAATTTAGAGCGTAAGAGCTTCAAACCTTTTTTAAAACTTTTAACAAAAAAAGCGATTAAGCCTAGCATTGAAGAAATAAGACAGAACCCTAGAGCTAGATCAGCTAAATTAAGAGCTGCAGAATTATTATGATCGTTAAAAACCTAATTATTTTATTTACAGTTTTTTTTTGTACTTCTTATATAAATTATAAGGTCCTATTGGTCGAAAACCAAATATTTGAATCCAACAAATATAAAATAGAGGTCGAAGAATCTTTAGAGCTGATTGAAATCAATTGGGCTTATTTAACAAAACCTGAAAATTTAAAGAGATTGAATACTGAAGTATACGAACTAGAACCAATTATTTTTGAGGATGTTTTAAACTTAGAAATTTATGGACGAAAGAAATAACAATTTAATATTTGACAATATTTCACCTAAAAAAATTTTTAGCAGAAATAATGAATCAATCTTATTTTTAGATCAAGGTAAAATAATTGAATCTAATAAAATAAATGTTGCTTTGCAAAAAGGTAAAAATAAGTTTTTTGTGATTTTTTTTCTTTTATTGTCCTCTTTCTTTTTTATAACATTAACTTTATTTAAACTTTCGATTACTAGTGATAAAATCAAGATTTCTGAAAGTAGCCTAGAGGTTACTAGAGGAAAGATAGTTGATAGAAATAATAAAATTATTTCTGCTTCTATACCTACACTGGATCTATATATTGACGGAAGAAAAATAATAAATAAAAAAAAGACTATTGAGAATTTAAAAAAAATTTTTAATAAAAAGAATAGTAATTTTTTTAAAGATATTATCAAAAAAAAAAAGTATAAACTTGTCTCGAAACATTTGAGTGAAACTGAAGAAAATGAAGTAAGAAAACTAGGGGAACCTGGTTTAATATTTCATAATTCTAGCAGAAGAATTTATCCTCAAGATAATTTGTTTTCTAATGTAACTGGATTTATATCTAAATTCGGAGTTGCTCAGAATAAACTTGAAAAATTTTATGATGAAGAACTCAACAAAGGCTTAGATATTAAATTGACACTGGATCTTAAGATTCAAAATATTATTTATCAACAACTTACAGAAAGCGAAAATTATTTTTTATCAAAAGGATCGCTGGGATTGTTGATAGATGTAACTAATGGAGAAATAATTTCAATGGTTTCAAAACCAGACTATAACCCTAATCACCCAATCACAATAAAACCTTTCTCTGAAAATAATCTAATTACTGAAGCCAGATTTGAAATGGGTTCGATTTTAAAAATATATAATGCTGCTATGGCTTTAGAAAACAACTCTAAAGCAGAGAATAAATTATTCGATGTCTCAAGAGATTATGAGTTAACTAAAACCTACAGAGTAAAAGACTCCACAAAATTTTTAGATCCAATAAATTTTGAAAAAATTTTTACTCATTCTTCAAACATTGGAAGTATCAAAGTATACGAGACTCTTGGAAGAAAGACACAAAAAAACTTTTTAAAAAAAATTGGCTTCAATGAGCATACAAGAATCAAGGGCTTATCAACTATTGATAATAACCTTCCTAATGATGAACAATGGAATGAAGTCATATCACGAAGTATCAGTTTTGGATATGGTTTATCAATCACACCTCTAAGCTTAGTAACAACATTTTCTTCACTAGTAAATGGTGGATACAAAATAGAACCAAAAATAATTGATAATCTTGAAAGCGATAAAGAAAGAATAATTTCAAGACAAACTTCACAAAAAATTAGTCATCTATTAAGAAAAGTTGTTGAAGAAGGCACAGGAAAGCATGCAAAAGTAAAAAATTTAGGTATTGGAGGAAAAACTGGTACAGCAAAAAAATCTAATAAAATAGGTGGTTATTATGAAGATAAAGTAATAACTTCATTTTTAGGTGTATTCCCTATTAACAAACCTAAATATTTGTTATTGGTTTTATTCGATGAACCTATGAAGGGACTTAATAGCTTGACCCCATATGGATCAAATACCGCAGCACCAATTTTTGCTAAAATCGTAAATCAAATTGCACCGATATTAAATTTAAAAAAGAGTAAAATTAATGATAATAATTTTATGTTTACAAATCAAACTAATCAATGAAACTATTTAAACTGTTAAATAAGTGTAAAGTAAAATTTAGTATATTGAATAAGAACAATATTGATATAAAAGGGATATCTACATCCTCTAATCAAATAAAAAGTAATTTCATCTTTGGTGCAATAAAAGGAACAAAATTTAATGGAGAAGATTTCATTGATTCATTAAAAAAATTTAAAGAAATTGTTGTCGTTGTAAAAGCATTATCGAACAAAGTAAAAGAAATTAAAAATGATTTTATTGTTATAATTTGTAAAGATGTCGATTTTCTTATTGCTGAGATGGCAAGTATTTTATACAAAAGTAATATTAAAGAAATGATTGCAGTCACTGGTACCAATGGAAAGACAAGCGTGGCAAGCTACACTAAACAGATTTGGGAAAGTAAAAATATTAAATGTGCTAGTGTTGGAACTTTAGGTTTTCAATATAACAAATATTTCTATGAGTCTTTTTTAACTACCCCTTTACCTGAAATTCTACATGAGAAGCTTTTACTATTTAGCAAAGAAAGGTGCGAGCATGTTATTATTGAAGCTTCAAGCATCGGCATACATAAAAAAAGATTACATCCTATAAAGTTTCAAAAAATTTGTTTTACAAATTTTTCAAGAGACCATTTAGATTATCATAAAAATTTCAAGAATTACTTAAATGCAAAGCTAGATCTTGTACGAAATCACACCAACAATAATTCAATAGCTGTTATAAATTCTGATAATAAATATTCTCGATACTTCTATGAAATATGTAAAAAACAAAAAGTAAAAATTTTAGATTTTGGAAAGAAAGCGTCATTCTTAAAAATAAAAAAAATTTTAAAAGAAGAAAAAAAATTTCTCGTAAAATTATTTTTTAAAAATCGATTATTTACAATAGAATTAAGATGTTTAAGTGAGTTTCAAATATATAATCAAATAAGCGCACTAGTTCTGGTATATGGTGATAAGCTTAAATCAGAGAACTTTGATATTCTAAATGTGCTAAATGATCCTAAAGGAAGACTTGAAAAAATTTATGATAAAGAATACAAAATTTTTATTGACTACGCTCACACTCCAGATGCATTGAGAAACGTATTGAAGTCATTGAAAAATAATATACCAAAAAAAATTATAACACTTATAGGCTGTGGAGGAGACAGAGATAAGGGTAAAAGACATTTACTCACAAAACAAGCAGTTAAATATTCAGATTTAGTAATTCTTGCTGATGATAATCCAAGAAATGAAGACCCATCCAAAATCAGGCTAGAAATGATTAAAGGTTTAAAACACGAGGAAATTAGGAAAGTTTTTAATATTGGTGATAGAGAAAAAGCAATAACCAAAGGTATAAAATTGTTAAAAAAAGGTGATGTTTTTTTAATTGCAGGAAAAGGTCATGAAAATTATCAAATTTTCAAAGATAAAAAAGTATTCTTTAGCGATCATAAAACAGTTTTGAGGATTGTAAAATGAGTCTTTGGAACGTTGAAGATATTAATAAAATTTCGGAAAAAAAAATTAATAAAGATATAATGATTTCTGACATATCTATTAATACCAGAGATTTGAAAAAAAATTCTCTTTTTTTTGCAATAAAAGGTGAAAGGTTTGACGGCCATGATTTCGTAATTGATGCATTTAAAAAAGGGGCTGCAGCTGCAGTGGTAGAAAAAAAAAAACTAGATTTATTCAAGGACTCATTTTTTTCTGATAAAACACTTTTCATTGTAAATGACTCCTTAAGTTCTCTTCAAAAACTTGCTTATCTTTCAAGAAGAAGAGCTAAAAATTTAAAAATGATTTGTGTCACTGGAAGTAGTGGAAAAACTTCGGTAAAAAATTGGTTATCAAAAATTCTATTGAATAAAAAAGTTCATTACACTGAAGGTAATTTTAATAATCATATTGGTTTGCCCTTAACACTAGCAAAAATGAAAAAAGATTCAAAGTTTTGTATTTTGGAAGTTGGAATGAATAAACCCAATGAAATTCAAAAATTAACAAAAATAGCAAAACCTGATTTTTCTATAATAACTAATGTTGGTCCAGCGCATATTGGAAACTTTAAATCCATAAAGGATATTGCTAGAGAAAAATCTGAAATTTTTTCTAAGGATTGTTTTGCAATTTATCCACAAGAATCAGATTATTATAGCATAATCAATGAAACTGCTAAAAAAAAAGCAAGTAAAACGTTTACTTATGGATATTCTAATATTTCAGATTTTCAGATTACAAAAATCAAACCACTTGACTATTTAAAAAAAATTGTCTCTTTCAGATTAATAAATGAAAAAGTAGACCTTGAACTCGAATATTATGGTAAACACTGGCTTGATAATATTCTAATTATTTTAGCAGTCTCAAAACTTCTAAAAATTAATATTAAAGAAGTAAATAAAATTTTATTAAATCTTAAACCTAATGAGGGCAGAGGATCAATTCATAAATTAATTTTTAAAAGTAAAAAAATTACATTATTTGACGACTCATACAATTCTAACCCTATATCTCTTAGGGCGTCGCTAGAAACTATAAAAATTCTTCCAACAAAAAAAATGAGAAAAATTTGTGTGATTGGAGATATGCTAGAATTAGGCAAAGATTCAGATTACTATCATAAAGAGGTAGTAAGTTTAATTGAGGAGTCTAAAGTAAATATTGTTTTTACAATAGGTAATTACTCGAAAGTTATTTACAAAAATTTACCTAAATCAATAGAATCTTTTCACTTTGATGACTTAGATATGCTATATAATAAAATTAAAGATTTCTTAAAAGACAATGATTTTATAATGATCAAAGGATCTAATTCAATGAATCTAAACTTAATATGTAATAAACTTAAAATCAGTTAATAAAAATATGTTTTATTATTACTTAGTGCCGCTTAGTGAGAATTTTAGTTTTCTAAACTTATTTAACTATATTACTTTTAGGGCTGGAGGAGCATTATTCACATCTTTAATTATAAGCTTTGTATTGGGTCCGCATCTCATCAACTACTTGAAAAAGATTCAAAAATCAGGACAACCAATAAGAAAGGACGGACCGAAGTCTCACATAATAAAGAAAGTTGGTACGCCAACGATGGGTGGAACTTTAATTCTTTTCTCGTTAATTTCTTCAGTAATACTTTGGAGTAATTTAGTTAATAAATTAGTTTGGCTTGTTTTGTTTGTTATAATTTCATTTGGAGTAATTGGTGCTATTGATGACTTCAAAAAAATTAAAAATAAGTCATCAGAGGGTACGAGTGGAAGAATAAGGTTGATTTTTGAATTTACTGTTGCTGTAATTTTTCTTTATTTCTTAAATCTTTTTTCTGTGGAAGAAATTAGAAATCACATTTCAATTCCATACACAAAAGGAATAACAATTGATTTAAATTATTGGTATATTCCTTTTGGAGCTTTTGTTGTTGTTGGCACTGCAAACGCTGTAAATTTGACAGATGGACTTGATGGATTAGCAATTGGTCCAATAATGATTACAACATTATCATTTGCACTTATAGCTTACTTTACGGGAAATTATATCTTCTCTGAATACTTAAAACTTCCCTTCATATCTGGAACTGGTGAATTAGCAATTATTTGCGCAGCTTTAATTGGTTCTGGTTTAGGTTTTTTATGGTATAATGCTCCGCCTGCTATGGTTTTTATGGGTGATACAGGATCATTATCTGTTGGAAGTGCGATTGGAGCAATTGCAGTTGCAACGAAACATGAGATTGTATTAGCTATTATTGGAGGATTATTCGTCCTTGAAACAGTTTCTGTGATAATACAAGTGACCTCATTCAAGTTAACAGGAAAAAGAATATTTAAAATGGCCCCTCTTCACCATCATTTTGAACAAAAAGGTTGGTCAGAGTCCACTATCGTTATTAGATTTTGGATAATATCTATTGTTTTGGCATTGATAGGTTTAGCAAGCTTAAAATTAAGATGATTTTTAATTCTGCTTTCTCAAAAAAAAAAATTGTCATAGTTGGTCTTGGAATATCAGGAATGACTCTAGCAAAAAAACTTTTTACTTATAATATGGATGTAACAGTCTGGGATGATAATCCAAAAATTCGAGAAATAGCATTGAAAAATGGATTAAGACTCAAGACAGTCCGAAATATAAAGTTTTCTGAAATAGATTTTCTAGTCTTAAGTCCAGGAATACAACATATTGGACCTAATGCTCACATTGCTGCAAGAAATGCAAAAAAAAATAATTGTAAAGTTATCTCAGATTTAGAATTACTTTATTATTTAAAAACAAAAAAACTAATTATCGGTGTTACAGGAACCAACGGAAAATCTACAACAGTATCATTACTAGAACATATTTTACAAAATAATGGTATTAAAGCTGAAGCTTGTGGAAATATTGGCAAATCATTTCTCAGCATTAAAAATCTTAATGAAAAAATATTAATAGTGGAAGCCTCTTCTTATCAGCTTGAGCGATTGCATAATTTAAAATTTGATATTTCTGTACTACTTAATATTCAAAAAGATCATATTGAAAGACACTTTAAAATGTCAAATTACATCAATGCTAAAAAAAAAATTTTTAAAAACAAAACTTTAGATGATCATGCTATAATATCGAACGATGATGAATATTGTCAAAAGATTAGAAAAGAACTGATTAAAGAAAAAAAAACAAACGTCATTTCATTTTCAACAAACTCTTCATCTAAATTTAATATTAGAGTAGAAAATCATAAAGACTTTTTGTTAATAATAGAAGATTCTTGTAAAACAAAAATAAAAATTATTAAAAAAAAATTAAACATATCACTTGGAAAAAAAAATTTTCAAAATATTATTTCTGCGTATTGTGTAAGTAAAATTTTAAAAATAAGAACGACCTCTTTCAAAAACTCATTATATTGTTTTAAAGGATTACCTCACAGAATTGAAAAGTTTTGTTCTTTCAATAATGTTGTTTTTTACAATGATAGTAAGGCCACTAATATTTCTTCGACTATATTTGCACTAAATAGTTTAAAAAATATTTATTTACTTATTGGAGGTGAAAATAAAAAGGGAAATTTTAGTGATTTAAATAAAAATTTCAAAAATGTTGTTAAAACTTTCACTTTTGGAAAATCAAATCAACTTCTCAAAGTAAAAATTAAACAAAAAAATGTATTTGCATTCAAAAATCTTAAAGATTCTATAGAGTTTGCATTTAAAGAAGCATTATTAGACAAGAGACAAATCAATTTTTTATTATCACCAGCTTGTGCATCATTTGATGAATTTGAAAACTTTGAAAAAAGGGGCAGTTTTTTTAAAAAGAAAATACAAGAATTAATTTTTAAAAAACAAAAATGAATATTATTCGCGAAATTAAAAACTGGTGGTGGTCAATCGATAAATGGATACTTTTTTCTACCATACTTTTATTATTATTTGGGTTAATGTTAACTTTGAGTGGGTCTAGTAAAATTGAGTATAAGTATGATTATCCTGCTGGATATTTATTTAATAAACAAATTATTTTTGTTCTTATATCCTTATTAGTAATTTTAATAAGTTCTATGTTATCAGTAAAAAATTTAATATTTTTTTCAATCTCAACTTTTTTTATTTTCATAATTTTATCTTTTTTACCTTTATTTCAAGAAGAAATTAAAGGTGCAAGCAGATGGATCAAATTTTTTAATTTTTCTATTCAACCATCAGAGTTTCTCAAACCAACATTTATTATTATGAGCGCGCTACTACTTAGTAGGTATAAAAAGAAATCTGACAATTCTTTTTTTTTAAACTTTTTATTATTTTCATTATTGGGGTTTGTACTTTTTTTACAGCCAGACTTTGGAATGTTTGTTTTATTTTTTTTAACATGGCTAGTTCAACTTATACTAGCAGGTTTACCATTTAAGTTCATGTCTTTAATAATTTTATTTGGTTCATTGATATTTATTATTTCATTTTTAACACATGACCACATAAGATTTAGAATATTAAATTATTTCCACTCAGATATTGGTGATAATTATCAAGTAAATAAAGCTATTGAATCATTTTCTAATGGTGGCTTTTTTGGAACCGGTTTAGGTGGTGGTTTCTTCTCAAAAAGACTTCCAGATGTTCACTCAGATTTCATTTTTGCTCTTGCAGGAGAAGAGTTGGGTTTTGTTTTCTTATGCTTTATAATATTTTTATACATAATTTTATTTTATAGGGTTGTAAGTTCGATGGTAAATGAGAAGAATTTATTTGTTTTTTTATCTGCATCAAGTCTGATTCTTATCTTAATCTTTCAGTGTCTAATTAATATATCCTCTGCAGTAAACTTAATACCCACGAAAGGAATGACACTTCCATTTTTGTCATATGGAGGTTCATCTCTATTATCATGTTCATTAATTATCGGTTTTTTATTAGCATTAACAAAAAAAAATTGAATAATGGAAGATAAGAAAAAAATTGTTTTAGTTGCGGGAGGGACTGGTGGTCATGTTTTTCCTGCCTTAGCTTTAGCTGAATTTCTTGAAGAAAAAGAGGTAAGTCATTATTTCCTGACCGATCATAGATGTAAAATAATTCTGGATAAATATAAAGTTGATTACAAATTAGTTTGTTGTTCTCAAGTTAAGAAAAATATCTTTCTCTTACCTATTGTGTGTTCAAAAATTTTATTTGGATTGATTCAATCTTTATTTTTTTTTCTTAATTCAAAGCCTAATTATGTAATTGGTTTTGGCGGATACACTTGTTTACCACCCTTATTAGCAGCTAAGATATTGAAGATACCGATATTCGTTCACGAACAAAATGCAGTAATGGGACAAGCGAATAGATTTTTTTCAAAATTCTCAAAAAAAGTTTTTCTTGGTTATAAATTTACAGCCAATTCAACTAAAAACTCACACTTTGTTGGAATTCCAATTAGAAAAGAATTCCTTGATCTTAAAAAAAAAAAATTTGTAGATAACGATATCAATATTTTAGTTCTTGGTGGGAGTCAAGGAGCTAGTGTATTTTTTGAGTTTTTACCAAAAATTTTATCATCAATTAGAAAAAGAGATTTAAAAAGATTGGTTTTAATTCAACAGGCAAAAAAAGATCAAATAAAAATTCTTAAAAATATATACTCAAACTATGAATTAAAATTTACTCTAAAAAGTTTCTTTGATAATATTTCAGAGATAATGAACGAATCTGACATTATTATAACAAGATGTGGCGCGTCGACTCTAGCCGAAATTAATTTTTTAAAAAAGCCTTCTATTTTATTTCCATTACCTTCAGCAAAAGATAATCACCAATTAAGGAATGCTAATGCTTTTGCAAAATCAAATAAATGTTTAATCATCGAGGAAAACCAAATTTCTAATGAAAATACTATTTCAGATATAAGAAATTCAATATTTGATTGCCAAAATAATAAGATTAATTGTGAAAATAAAAACATTTTAACAGTTAATAAAAAAATTTTTAATATTCTAAATGCAGAGAAACAATGAATATTTTAGCAAAAAAAAAAAGTATTTATTTTATAGGCATTGGGGGAATTGGAATGAGTGGTATAGCAGAAATTCTTCATGAAATGAAATTTTCAATATCTGGTAGTGATTTAAATGAAAATCATAATACGAAAAGACTTAAAGGTGTGGGGATAAAAATAAATTTGGGTCATTTTAAGGAAAATATTAAAAATAAAGATATAATTGTTTATTCATCGGCAATAAAAATGAATAATCCTGAGATAGTTGAAGCAGAAAAACTTAATATTCCTATACTACCTCGGGCTAAAATTCTAGCAGAAATACTTTTTTTAAAGTCTTCTATAACCGTCTCTGGTTCGCACGGTAAAACTACGACCACTTCATTAATTGCTTGTATTCTTGAAGAGGCTAAATTTGATCCTACAGTCATAAATGGAGGAATAATAAATACCTATAACACTAATGCAAAACTTGGGCATGGCAACTGGATTGTAGCTGAGGCTGATGAATCTGATGGGTCATTTAAATTATTACCATCAACTATTTGTTTAATCAATAATATTGATCCTGAACATTTGGATTATTATAAAACCTTTAAAAACCTCAAAAGTGCATTTGTCAAATACGCAAGTAAAGTGCCATTTTACGGATTTATATCAATGTGTATTGACCACAAAAGTGTAAGAGATTTGAAAAAAACATTCAAAAATAAAAAAGTAATTACTTATGGTATTTCAAAAAGAGCTGATTTTTCTTTGATAAACAGAAAAATTATTGAACAGAATGGATTTTTTTATAATAAATTTGACGTTGTAATAAATGGAAATGATCAAATTAAAAATGTTTTAATTCCAATTTTAGGTAATCATAATTTGCAAAATACACTTGGTGCGATAAGTGTTACAAGAAGCATAGGAATTAAAAAAAATATAATAAAAAAAGCATTGAAAAAATTTAAAGGGGTTAAAAGAAGGTTTACTCTTGTTGGTGAAGTTGATGATATTAAAATATTTGATGATTATGCTCATCATCCTAAAGAGATTAAAGCAACGCTATCGGCTTTAAAAGAAATATCAAAAAAAAAAATTATTGTAGTTTATGAGCCACACAGATTTTCAAGACTAAAGTCTTTATTTACTGATTTTCAGAATTGTTTTGGAAATTCTACATATTTATTCATTTTACCTGTATTTTCAGCTGGTGAAAAAATTAACAAATTTTTTAATAGTGAAACATTAGTTAAACAACTAAGAAAAAAAAAAAAACATACATTTTATGTATCTAATAATAATGATTTATTCCTAGAGCTAAGTCAATTATTGAAACCAAACGATAGTCTAATATTTTTGGGCGCTGGTCCAATCACAAAAATTGCTAATTCATTTCCAACTTATTTTAAAAATAAAAAAAATGAAGTGTTTGATTAAAATATTTACCTTGATAAAAAGTTTTGTTAAATCGATTAAAATAAATTATCCCATTGCAAAAAACACCTGGTTTGGTTCTGGAGGTAAAACTAGCATTTTTTTTGAAGCTCAGAGCATTATATCACTAAAATTTTTTTTAAGTTTATTACCAATAAATATACCAATATTTACAATTGGTATGGGCTCAAATATTCTAATTAGAGATGGTGGTATTAGGGGGGTTACTATAAAACTAAAGGGTGATTTTAACAAAATTATTATTGACAAATCAAATAATGTTTTGAAGGTTGGAAGTGGAGTTAAAAATATAGATTTGGCAAAGTTTTGTGAAGTAAATAACATTGGAGGGTTTGAATTTTTGATTGGCATACCTGGCTCTGTAGGAGGCTCAGTGAAGATGAATGCAGGTTGTTTTAAACAATCAATAAGTGATTTGATTACTAAGATTACAGTCATAGACCGACTAGGAAAAATTCATACTATTAATAAAGAAAAAATAAACTTTAGTTACAGAAAAACAGAAATCCCCAATCAGCATATCATAATTGATTCAACATTTAATATGCAAAAGAAATCTAAAACATTAATAAAAAATAAAATGAAGTCTATTAGCCTAAAACGAAAGACAGTTCAACCAACCAACACAAGGACTGGAGGAAGTACATTCAAAAATACAAAAAGTTTTAAAGCTTGGGAACTAATTGAAAAAATTAACTTTCGAGGCAAATCGTTAGGAGGTGCAAAAATTTCAAAGCTACATCCAAACTTTATTATTAATTACAATAATGCGAAATCACTTGATATCGAAGTTCTAGGAGAAGAAATTGTAGAAGAAGTAAGGAAAAAGACTGGTATTCGCCTTGAGTGGGAAATTAAAAGGGTTGGAAATTTTGAAAAGATCTAAGAAAATAATTGTATTAAAAGGAGGACCATCAGAAGAAAGAGAAATTTCTATTAAGACTGGAAATCAGGTAGAAGAGGCTCTAAGCAAACAACATGATGTTAAAGGAGTTTTGGTATCTCAAAATTTGTCGTTAATAACAGAAAAGATTTTGAAATTTGGACCACATGTTATTTTTAATGCGCTTCACGGAAATTTTGGAGAAGATGGACAGATCCAATCAATTTTAAATGCCTTGAAGATACCATATACACACTCAGGGGTAGTCGCATCATCAATAGGAATGAATAAATACTTTTCAAAAATTATTTTTGAAAATGCTGGTATAAGGTGTCCAAAAGGAGAAAAAATTAAACTTGAAGAAATACAAAAAACTAAGATTAAAATACCTTCAATCATCAAACCAACGTCAGGAGGATCCAGCATTGGTATTATAAAAATATTTAAAAGTGAGCAACTGTACAAAGAAAATTTAATCAATTCTAACTCTAAAAATGAAGATTATTTAGTAGAAGATTTTATTGAAGGAAGAGAAATTACGGTCGGAATATTAGATAATAAAATTTGCGGAATAACCGAAATAATAACTAACTCAAAATTTTATGATTTTAAAAGTAAATATGTGCAAGTTGCCAAACATATACAAAATCCAAAATTACCTGAAAAAATTAATAAGGAGCTAGAAGATAATTCTTTACTGGCCCACAACATTTTGGGTTGTAATTACATTAGTAGATCAGATTTTAGATATGATGAAAAAAATCAAAAATTGTATTTACTTGAAATTAATACTCAGCCTGGATTAACATCCGATTCATTAATTCCAGAGATGGCTAAAAAGAATGGAATAAGTTTTGTTAATTTGTGCAATATGTTAATTGATTCTGCTAGATGCGAAAAACTCTAATATATTCATTTCTTTTTATTTTTACTTTTATTTTTATTTTTTGGCATTATTTCCGACATTTGACCTTCAATGATTTCAAAAAAATAATTCACAAAAATTTTGAAAATATTTCAGATGATAAAAAATTTAAAGTAATAAAGATAACATTTATTAATACAAAAAATATAGAAATTGATAAATTAAATAAATTAGTTAAAAATTATAATAATAAAAATTTTCTTGATATAAATTTCAAAGAAATGGGCGAAGAACTCCTTAAAATTAAAGAAATTAAGTCCCTAAAAATTAATTTTAACATGCAAGGAGAAATAAAAATTTCAATTGAGGAAAAAAAACCTTTTTTTATTTGGAAATATGAGAATTTTCAAAAGGTTTTAAATCTTGAAGGAGAAATTCTAAATTTTAACAAATTAAATAATAAAAATTTAATCAATCTTTATGGATATGGAGCACAGAAAAAAATTGGAAACTTTTATCAAATTATTAGAAGAAATAAACAATTTGAAAATATTATAAAGTCCATAGAATATATTGAAAATTATAGATGGGACATAGTTCTAGAAAATAATACGTTAGTAAAACTATCCGAAAAAAATTACGAAAACAACTTAGAAACCTTAGATAGGTTTTTAAGTAGTAAGGAGTTATTTAATAAGACATACAAAATGATTGATTTTAGGGTGGATAATAGAATATCTTTTTATTAAGTAATGTTAGATTTTAAAAATAATAAAAGCAGATGTATTTTTGATATAGGAACAAATAAAATAGTTTGTTTAATTTATGATATTACTAGAGGAAACCTTAACGTTCATGAGTGGTCTCATAAACAAAGTTTGGGATTAAATAGAAGTAAAATACTTAACATGGATAAAGTATCCGAATGTATACTAGATACAACCAAAGAAATTAAAAAAAAAATAGATAAAATTAATGTGAATATTACTGATATTGATTTTTTATCAAAGAAAAAATATTCTGAAATAAATATTGGGGGTATTAAAATTTCAAAAAAAGAAATATGGAGAAGCTTTAAAAAAAGCCTTCAAAATTCAAATTTGTCTCAGAAAAATTTAATCCATTCAATACCTTTAAATTTTATAGTTGATGGAACACAATCTTATTCTGACCCATTTGGAATTTTCTGTAATAATTTAGGAATTAATACTTTCAACATCTGGATTAATACAGTTATTCTCAAAAATTTGGAAAGTTGCTTTAGAAATGCAAATATATTGATTGAAAATTCTATAGATACAAGTTTCGCATCAGCCGAGGCATGTCTCACTGAACAAGAGAAAATTATTGGATCAACTTGCATAGATTTAGGAGCAGGTTCCGCAAAAATAGCTACATATTTCAAAGGAGTATTAGAATATATAAATTATGTTCCACTTGGAGGAAACGATGTAACTAATGATATACAAAGAGGGCTAGAGATTCCAAAAGATCTAGCAGAATATATTAAAATCATTCATGGAAATTTAGAATATACTTATGAAAAAAATTTTAAAATTAATCTTGCTAATGGAAAAGAAAAAATCATAACTCAAAATTTTCTTCATGGAATCATAAAGCCGAGGTATGAGGAAATTTTAGAAATTATTAGGGATAAACTTCAAGATAATCTAGTCACAAAGATTGGGGTTAATAACATTGTTCTTACCGGAGGTGCAAGTCAAATTCCTGGTTTAAAAAATTTTGCTTCAAAAATATTTAATCGTAAAACGCGACTATCAAGACCACAGACAGAGTTTAGTTTTTTAAATAAGCCTGAATTTAGTACTTGTGTTGGTCTGATAAATATGAAATCAGACCTAGATTTAAAAAAAATTATTAAATCAGTATCAAATAATAAAGTATTTAATTTAATGGAAAGCTTTGATAATTGGGTAAAAGAAAGCTTTATGTAAATGAAATATTGTGAAACTATTTGTGATTAGTATTTCAATCAATTCAAGTTATTCTATGGTATGAACTTTCTAAATTCAAAATCTAAATTTGACGATTTAAATCGAAATGATATTTCTTCTCCATTACCAAGGATGAGTTATGCTGCAAAGCAAAGAACTCTTTCCAAATCTATATCTTTTTCAGGTGTTGGCCTTCACACTGGTTGTGAGTCAACAATAGTTCTTCACCCTGCATCAGAAAATACTGGTTATTTGTTCAAACTAAAAAGTGGACCAAGCTCATTTTCTGATATCCTTGGTATCTACAATAATGTCTCATCAACAATGTTATGTACAACTTTATCAAACCAATCTGGGTTCAAAATTTCTACTACGGAGCATTTACTATCAGCCTTGTATGGTCTTGAAATTGACAATGTGATTATTGAAATTATTGGAGGTAATGAAATTCCAATTCTAGATGGTTCTGCTTCAGAGTTTGTTGATGGGATCAATTCGTGTGGCTCAGAAATGCAAAATTTTTCAAAAAAGTTCATTAAAATTATCAAAAATGTCGAATTAGTTGATGGTGACAAAGTAATTAAAGTTTCACCTCATGATGAAACGCTTGTTACATGTGAAATTGACTTCGACTCAAAACCCATTGGTCATCAATCTATGAGCTTGATTTTAAATCGAGACATTTATTCTTCACAAATCTCTAATGCTAGGACTTTTGGTTTTCTTGATCAAGTTAAAACTCTAAGGAAAAAAGGTCTAGCCCTTGGTGGAAACTTAGAAAATGCAATTGTTATTTCAAATGATAAGGTAGTGAGTAAAAATGGATTGAGGTATAATGATGAGTTTGTTAGGCACAAAACCTTAGATTTAATTGGTGATTTTTCACTTGCTGGCTTTAAAATGCAAGCATCTATTTTTAGTTATAAAGCTGGGCATGACTTAAACAATAAACTGTTAAGAAAAATATTTTCTTCCAGTGAAAATTGGGAATTCTTGGAAAACTAATTTTTTTATTTTTTGATTTTTTTTTAAATGATAAAAGATATTATTAGTTTCTATGTCATTAAAACTTATCATATCTTTTCTGTTTTTTTTTCTTTTATCTTGTTCTTCTGATGACAAAGAAGCAAATATTGATTATTCGCTTAGAAGTGATAGTGTTCTTTATAATGAAGCTCTGACTGCGCTTAAAAAAAAAGATTACCTTGTAGCACACGAACTTTTTACTGAACTTGATTTACAACATCCATATTCAAAATGGGCCACAAAAGGACAGTTAATGTCTGGGTTTGCACTATATAAAAATAATAAATATGATGAGGCGATTTTTACATTAAGTAAATTTATAAATCTTAATCCAAATAATCCAGATTTAGATTACGCTTATTATTTAAGAGGTTACTGCTATTTTGAAAGAATTAAGCAAGTTACTAGAGATCAAAAGTATGCAAAAAAAGCCTATGATTCTTTTATTGAATTAAATAATAAATTTCCAAAATCAAAATATACTCAGAAATCAAAAAAACATATAATTTTGTTAAATAATCAACTTGCTGGTAAAGAGATGTCTATCGGAAAATTTTATCAGACTAAAGGAAATTTTTTGTCAGGAATATTAAGATATAAATATATCCTAAAAAATTATAAAAAATCTGCCCAAATCCCTGAATCACTTTATAGATTAGTAGAATGTAATTTGTCTTTAGGTCTTAAAAATAAAGCCATCAGATATGCAAAAATCTTAGGTTATAATTTCTCTAAAACACAATGGCATATTGATGCACAAATTCTAATGAAAAAACATTCTGTAAATCTCACAAGGAATTATGAAAAAGAAAAGTCTTTAAATTTAGATACAATTGATCCAAACGAATTCAATTCCTTTTAAAAGTAATAATGCTAAAGTATCTATCCATAAAAAATGTAGTTTTAATTGATCAATTAGAAATTGACTTTAAACAGGGGCTGTGTGTTCTTACTGGAGAAACAGGTGCAGGAAAATCAATTATTTTAAATGCATTAGGCCTAGCAATTGGTTACAGAGCTAACTATTCTTTTAGACAAGAAAACGATAAAATAACTGAAATCATAGCAGTATTTTCAGTAGCAGACAATCCTGAAATCAATCATTTATTAGAGTCATTTGGGTTAAATCAGAGTCCTGAAAGTGAAATAATTCTTAAAAGACAACTGCTAAATGATAATAAAAGTAAAGCCTTTATAAATGAACAAGTAGTTACTCTAAATACTTTAAAAATTATTGGATCTCATCTAATTGAAATTCAAAGCCAATTTTCTGAACAAGGACTGTTAGATTCTTCAACTCATATAAATGTACTTGATGAATATGGAAATTTAGAACCATTTATTGATCAAGTACAAAAGAATTGGGAAATGTTAAAAAAATATAGAGAAAAAATAAATATGTTGATTTTAGAATATGAAAAAGTCAAAAATAATAAAGAGATTTTTGATTATGAATTAAAAGAACTAAAAGAATTTGATCCAACTAAAGAAGAATATGATACTTTAGTTATGAAAAAGAAAAACCTCCTTAACTCAACAAAAATTAAAGAAAACCTTAAGATAGTTGTTAAAAATTTCTCTTCTGAAGAGAGTAATGGTATTGAAGAAAAAATTTCAAAAAATATCAACCTATTGGAACAAATAAGTGATTATTTAGGTCCTAACCTAAAATCTGCAGCTAAATCACTGGATGAAATATTAATAAATATACAAGAATTAAATGTAAGCATTAGCAGTTACTTAGAAAAATTTGGTGATGATGGTTTCGATTTAGAAAAAATAGAAGAAAGAATATATAACTATCGAAGATTATCAAAGAAACATAATTGCTCTGAAGCAGACTTAGTTGATAAGTTAAAAAATTTAAAGTTATCTTACTCATCATATGATGATATGGAAAACCAGCTAAAAGATGAACAACAAAATTTAAATCGTATTGAAAATGAGTATAACAAACGTTGCTTAGAATTATCCGAACAAAGACAATTATACGCTAAAAATGTTGATAATGAAATTAATGCTGAATTACCATCTTTAAGACTTGAAAGCGCAAAGTTTAAAACGATGGTTTCAGAAAATGAAAAACCAGGGCGGAATGGTAAAGATTTAATAAAATTTTTTATCAAAACTAATAATCATTCAAAATTTGACGAAATTAAAAGTATATCCTCAGGAGGAGAATTATGTCGTTTTGCATTAGCTATAAAAGTTGTTACGTCAAAGAAAAACAGTACATCTATAGTCTTTGACGAAGTAGATAGTGGTATTGGTGGGGCGGTAGCTTCAGCAGTAGGTGAAAGACTAAGAAAACTTGGAAATCAACAGCAAGTTTTGGTTGTCACACATTCACCTCAAGTTGCATCATTGGGAAATGATCATTTTAAAATATCAAAAAAAAATGATAATACCAAAACTAGTACAACAATTACAAGATTAGAAGGCAATGAAAGAGTTCGAGAAATAGCAAGGATGCTTTCTGGAAAAGAAATAACAATTGAGGCAGAGGCTGCAGCAAGAAAACTAATAGAAAACTTTATCTAAATTTGTTTTGTTTGGTTTAAAAGCCATCTCTGTTCACTTTTCGACAAAAGGTTTTTTAATGTTTTATATACAAACTGGTGATAGGTGTTCAACCACATAATTTGATTTGAATTCATTATCTTTTTGTTAATTAATTTTTTTTGAAAAGGAACTAGTGTTAAAGGCTCAAACATAAGAAATTTTTTATTAGTTGATTTTGTAATTAGCACCAAGTTTTCTAATCTAATTCCATATTTTTTTTCTTCATAGTATCCCGGTTCTATAGAAACTATCATCCCTGGCTTCAAAATTGTGTTATTGGTTCCTCTTGATATACTTTGAGGACCCTCATGAACACTTAAAAAAGATCCAACACCATGTCCAGTTCCATGAGCATAATCTTTAAAATTTTCCCATAAAGCAATTCGCGCAATAGCATCAATTTGAGAGCCTTTAGTATCGTCAGGGAATTTTAGTGAAGTTAAATCGATGTGTCCAATTAAAACCCTTGTATAAATATCTTGAAATTCTTTTAAATATTTTGTTTTCTCTCCAATTAACACTGTCCTTGTTACATCGGTGGTCCCATAAGTATATTGTCCTCCTGAATCACATAAATATAGTTCACCTTTTTGTAATAGTTTAGAATTTTGTTCTTGTGGACAATAATGAATAATTGCACCATTTTCTCCAACAGCGGAAATTGTTGGAAAACTTGGTGAAATAAAATTTTTATTTTCTTTTCTTAGTTCTTCTAGTTTTTTAGAAACGTCAAATTCATTTAGGTTTTTTGTAAAGTCTTGATTCTCTAACCAGTATAAAAACCGCACTAACGCTACTGCATCGTAAATATGACATTCTTTAATATTTTTGAGTTCGATATAATTTTTTATTGATCTATGGGATAAACATAAATCGTCTTCCCAAATAATTTTAATTTTACTTGATTTTAATATATTGAAGAAAAAATAAGGAATGTTTTTTGTTAACATAATTGTCTTATTTTTTGATTCATTAATTAGTTTTGGTTTAATATAATTTTCAGGTAAAACCTCTAAATTATAATTTTTCTCGAATTTAACTTTAATGTACTTTTGAATTTTTTTTTCATTAATAAATAAGATATGTTTTTTGTTATTATTAATTAGTAAATAACTGAATACAATTGGTGTATTATCTAAGTCATCACCTCTTAAGTTTAATAGCCAAGCAATAGATTCTGGTGAAGTAATTAGAACTAAATCCGCCTTAGATGATGAAAGTTTAATTTGCCTAAGTTTTTCATTAAAAGATAAACCTGTAATTTTTTTTGGTAAAAGGTATACAGAATTTTCTTTAACTGTTATTTTTCTTTTCCATAAATCATCAATCAAAACTTCATCTTTTATTACAAGTTTACATTTAATTGAGGTACAGAGTGAATCTAATTTTTTGACAAATGAAAAACTATTAATCTTACTGTCTATTAAAATCCTTACTTTTTTGTTATCCAAATTAAATTTTATCCATCTAAAAATATTTTCCTTAGATGAATCAAAAATTTTAAAAGTTTGAGGGAGTTCTTTTTTTGCTTGAGATGTATATCTTCCATCAGTAAAAAAAAGCAATTCGTTTTTTATTATAAACAAAGTGCCTGACGAACCCGAAAAATTTGTTAACCACTTAAGTCTTTGATTGAATTCTGGAACATATTCATTTAAATACTCATCGGTTGATGGCAGAATGTATCCATCAAAGTTTCCTTTTTTTAATAGTTGTTTTAATAGTGTTATTCTTTTTTCTATTATAATTATTTCCTTTTCTTTAGCACGATAACTGACCAATTATTTAAAGATAGCTTAAAAAGCATAACAAAATTATAAGAATAATAAACACTGTACAAAAAATTAATCTGATCTTTAAGAATTCCAGATAATATAACATATCCTCCTGATCGAACTTTATTTGAAATTTGGTTTGCAATTTTTATAATTGGTTTTAATAAAATATTACAGACTATCAATTCAAATGATTTTTTTCTAATTACATGATGTTTAAGACCGTTAAATCTAAAATTTTTACAGTTATTTAATCCATTTTTTTTCATATTTTCACCAAAATTTACAATGGAGGCAGAATCAATATCACAGGATAGTATTTTAGATTTTGTTAATTTTGCGAGAACAAATGAGAGAATACCTGTACCTGTACCCAGATCAAAAAAAGAATAAAATTTTTTTTTTTTTATTAATTTTTCAATTGCCAAAACTGCCAAAATCGTAGACTCATGTTGCCCGGTACCAAAGCTATTAGCAGCAGGAATGGTAAGTTTATATTTTTTTTTTTTCTTCAAATGTGAGTTTAAACCTTGAGAAATTTGAAAAAATTGAGTGTTGATTATTTTCTCATTTTTTTGATTGTGATTAATCCAGTTAGCTTTGATTTTGTTGATTTTAGAATCGATTTTGTAAATTTGCTTTAATTTTTCTCTACAACTTTCCAAAGTTGCTTTTCGATGGTTAAGAATGGTAATCTCCCAATATTTTTTTTTTTTAAACCATGAAATATTTTTTAATTTTGAAATAAAAATTAAAATTTTTTCTAAATTCTGTCTACTTACTTCAAATCTTAATTCAAATAAACTACTGTCCATATTTTTTTATAAAATCACTGAATATATTCACCACATTATTTTGATTTTCAAATCTGATTTGTAACTTTTCACCATTAACACCAAGAATTTGACCTTGACCAAATTCATCATGAAATACTTTATCACCTATATTAAACTTTTCATTTTGATATCTTTGATCTTTATAATTTATTTTTTTGTTAGAGTAGTTATCATTTATGGCTAAAACCTCGCAACTTTTTTTTGGTAGTTCCGTTAAAAATCTTGATGGAATTGTTCTATACAAACTTTGATTATATTGTTTCCGGTAGTTTGCGTATGATATAAATAAAATTTCTCTAGCCCTAGTTATGCCTACATATGCAAGTCTCCTTTCTTCCTCCAAACCCTGATTACCTTTCTCCTCTACACTTCTTTGATTTGGAAATATATTCTCTTCCCAACCAGGCAAAAAAACTATCTTAAACTCCAGTCCTTTGGCGCTATGTAATGTCATTAATGAGACTCTCGAGGATTCTTCAGCATTACTTGAATTATCGATCACTAAACTAATTTCCTCTAAAAACTCTTTTATTGAACTTCTACTGTCAATATCACCGACAAACTTTTTAATATTTTCAAGTCTACCCTCTGATTCCGGTGTCTTGTCATTCTGAAGCATTTCAGTATATCCCATATCATCTAACAATGAACCAGCCACGTCTCTATGTTTTAATTTTTTTAATTTGTCTTCGTGTAACTCAAAAACAGTTAGAAAGTGTTTAACTTTTAAATCAACACTTTTGCTAAATTTGCCTTCCTCATGAATTTTTTTTAATGAACTATAAGCAGAAATATTATTACACTCTGCATATTGATTTATTTTTGAAAGTAAAGCAAGTCCAATTCCTCTTTTTGGAACATTAATAATTCTTTCAAATGCAAGATTATCTTCTTGATTAACTAATAATCTTAGATAGGCAATCGAATCCCTGATTTCTTTTCTTTCATAAAATTTCAGACCACCTATAACCTTATATTTAATATTTTCTTTTATAAATCTATCTTCAATCTCTTTAAATTGAAAAGTAGCTCTTGTTAGAATCGCAATATCACTAGCATTAAAATTTTTATTCACTAAATTTTCAATTTCTTTTGAAATTGTTAATGCTTCAATTTCGTCATCTTCAACGTTTAAAATTTTTACCTTTTTACCACTAGAACCTTGAGTCCATAAATTTTTACCTATTCTTTCTTTATTTTCAGATATAATTTCAGACGCTGCTGATAAAATATGACCTGTTGATCTATAATTTTGCTCTAACCTTACAATTTTCGCATTTGGAAAATCTTTTTCAAAATTCAAAATATTTTTTAATTGTGCTCCCCTCCATCCGTAAATAGACTGATCTTCATCTCCAACGCAACAGATATTATTATCTTTATTTGTAATTAATCTTAACAACATATATTGAGCTGTATTTGTGTCTTGATACTCATCAACAAGTATATATTTAAATTTCTTCCTATAAAATTCTAATATCTGAGCATTTTCTCTTAAAATATTTACCGGTCTCAAGATCAAGTCTCCAAAATCAACAGAATTGTAAGCATTTAAACGATTTTGATACATCTCGTATATTTGACTCAACTTGCCATTCGAAAAACTCTCAAATTCATGGTTTGAAATTTCGTTATAAGAGTAACCATGATTTTTAAGACTATCGATAAAATAAAGATAATTCTTTGGAATATATTTTTTTGAATCTAAATCCAATAAACTAAGAACTTGTTTTATTAATCGTAACTGATCATCGGTATCTAATATCGTAAAATCACTTTTTAAAGAGCATAATTCTGCGTGTTTTCTCAGAAGTCTAACACCTATGGAGTGAAAAGTTCCAATGTACATACCTTCAACAGGTTTTTTAATAAGACTTTCAACCCTCATTTTCATCTCAAAAGCAGCTTTATTAGTAAATGTTACGGCAAATATTTCATTTGCCCTTGCATTTCTTGTAAAAATTAAATTTGCTAATCGAGTAGTTAATACCTTAGTTTTCCCAGTTCCTGCACCCGATAAAACTAGTATTGGGCCATCTTCGTGCAAAACTGCTTGCTTTTGCTCACTATTTAGATTTTTCAAAAAATCTAATTCGGGTAAATGAACTTTCTCTAGCTCATTCATTATTACTTTTCTTTGGGGAATAACTTAAATATGGACCTAACCATTTTTCTACGTACTCTAGCGAAACGTTCTTCCTTTTGGAATATTCCATGATTTGATCCTTTCCTAACTTCCCAATACCAAAATACGAAGAATTAGGATTAGAGAAATAAAACCCTGAAACAGAACTCATTGGGACCATCGCAAAAGATTCAGTAAGTTCTACCTTTAGATTATTTTTTATTTTTAGTAATTCAAATAAAGTATTTTTTTCTGTATGGTCAGGACAAGCTGGATAACCTGGAGCTGGTCTAATGCCCACATATTTTTCTTTGATGAGATCGTCGTCGGTTAATTTCTCATCCTTAGAATAACCCCAATACTTTGTTCTAACATCTTGATGTAACTTTTCAGCTAAACCTTCAGCAATTCTATCACCCAACGATTTTACCAAAATAGAATTATAATCGTCATTATTTTGTTCAAATTCTTTTGAAAATTTGTCAATTCCATTTCCTGCTGTAACAACAAAACCACCAAGATAATCAATTTTTCCTGATGCTTTAGGCGCAACAAAATCTGCCAAACACATATTAGCTCTTTTTTTTGTTTTTCTTTCCATTTGTTGTCTTAAGAAAAAAAACTTTGCTATAATTTTTTTTCTGGATTCATCTTCATATACCTCAACATCGTCATCAACTGAATTTACCGGCCAAAAACCAATAACTGCTTTAGGTCTAGTTAATTTTTTTGTATCGAGTATTTTTAACATTTTTTGAGCATCATTCCATAACTGTTTAGCAGACTCACCAACAACTTTATCATTCAAAATTTCTGGAAATCTTCCGTATAATTCCCAAGATTCAAAAAAAGGTTTCCAATCAATAAATGGAGTTATTTCTTTTAAACTTATATTATTTAACACTGTGGTCGAAAACTTTTTTGGTTTAAAAGATTTATGATTATTCCAATCTAGATTCAATTTATTCAATCTAGAATTTTGAATAGAAAAACTTTCTTTAGTACTATTATTCTTAAAGTAATTACTCCTAATTTCTTCATATTCTCTTTGTATTAGATCTTTAAAAGGTAAACTGTTTTTTTTTGAAATAAGTTGTGTTGCTACACCTACTGCTTTTGAAGCATCAGGCACATAAACAACTGCATGATTATAAGCAGGAGAGATCTTAATTGCTGTATGAATTTTACTAGTTGTTGCTCCTCCAATCATAAGAGGGATTTTTATATTATTTCTTTTAAGTTCACTAGCAACAAAGCACATCTCATCTAAACTTGGTGTAATTAATCCTGATAAGCCAATAATATTTACATTTTCTCTAATAGCTGTTTCAATGATTTTTTGAGAAGTAACCATAACACCCAGATCAATTATATCAAAATTATTACATTGTAAGACAACACCAACTATATTTTTTCCAATATCGTGAACATCCCCTTTCACAGTTGCAAGTAGAATCTTACCCTTTGTATTTTTTTTTTTTACATCATTTTTATCCTCCATAAATGGTAATAAATAACCAACAGATTGTTTCATGACTCTTGCAGATTTAACTACTTGCGGTAAAAACATCTTGCCAGAACCAAACAAGTCTCCTACCACATTCATTCCGTTCATAAGTGGTCCTTCGATGATATCTAAAGGAGTTTTGTATTTCTGTCTCAAACTTTCTGTATCTTTATCTACATAGTCGTTAATACCATTGATCAAGGCATATTCCATTCTTTTATCAATATCTTTTTTTCTCCAAAGACTCTTAGATTTTTTTTTTGTTTTTTTACCTGAAAATTCATTTGAGACTTCTAATAATCTTTCTGTGGCATTGTTATCTTTATTAAATAACACTTCTTCGATTGCTATTTTCAGTTTTTTGGGAATTTGTTCGTATATAGTAATCTGACCAGCGTTTACGATGGCCATGTCTAATCCTGCCTTTATTGCATGAAATAAAAAACATGAATGCATGGCTTCTCTTACCAAATCATTTCCTCTAAAACTAAAAGATACATTTGAGAGTCCTCCTGAAACTTTTGCATTAGGAAGATTTCTTTTAATTAAAATTGTGGCTTCAAAGAAATCTTTTGCGTAATTATTGTGTTCTTCAAGTCCTGTTGCAACAGCAAAAATATTAGGATCAAAAATAATATCACATGAGGGAAAATTAATTCTTTTTGTTAATAAGTTATAAGCTCTTTTACAAATCTCAAATTTTCTATCCACATTGTCAGCTTGGCCTTTTTCATCAAAAGCCATCACGATAACTGCTGCTCCATATGCTTTGACTAATTCGGCTTTTTCCAGAAAAGATCTTTCTCCCTCCTTTAAGCTAATTGAATTTACAATCGGCTTTCCTTGCACACATTTTAATCCAGCCTCAATTACAGACCATTTTGAGGAATCAAGCATGAAAGGAACTTTCGCAATTCCAGGCTCAACAGCCAGTAAATTTAAAAACCTAACCATTGCTCTCTCAGAATCTAATAGACCTTCATCCATATTAATATCAATAATTTGGGCTCCGTTATCTACTTGTTGTTTAGCAATATTGACTGCCTCTTCAAAATTATCTTCCAAAATTAGCTTCTTAAACTTTGAAGAACCAGTGATATTAGTCCTCTCACCAATGTTAATAAAATTTGTTGTAATTTGTGAATTCATCAGTAGCTAAAATTTTCTAAACCTGACAATTGGAATTTGTTATCCTCAATTTTTGGTTCGCGTGGCTTAATATTTAAAGTTACCTCTTTCATGGATTTTATATGTTCTGGTGTAGTTCCGCAACAACCACCAACTATATTTAAGTAACCATTTTCTGCCCATTTTTTTGTAAATTTTGCCATGCTTTCAGGTGTTTCATCATATTCTCCGAAAGCATTTGGCAAACCCGCGTTAGGATGAATACTAACATACGAACTGCAAATTCTTGATAATACAATCAAATGGGGTTCTAATTCTTTCGGGCCTAAAGCACAATTAAGACCAACAATTATTGGGTTCATGTGTTTTATTGAACAATAGAAAGCTTCTAAAGTTTGTCCTGATAGTGTTCTCCCAGACAAATCTGTAATTGTTGCTGAGAGCATAAGCGGTATTTTAATTTTTAATTTCTTTTCCATTTCGTAAACTGCCATCAATGCTGCTTTAGCGTTTAAGGTATCAAAAATTGTCTCAATAAGAATTAAGTCTGCTCCACCGTCTAATAAACCTCTCAAGGAAATAGTATAATCCTTTTTGAGGGTATCATAATCAATATTTCTAAATTCTGGGTTATTTACATCTGGGGACATTGAACAAGTTCTATTCGTAGGACCTAAAACTCCAGCAACGAACTTCTTTTCCTTATTTTTGTTGTCTTTCATAAACTTGTCCACACATTTCTTTGCAATACTTGCTCCTGAAAAATTGAGATCATATGAATGATCTTGACATAGATAATCTTCTTGAGATGTCATAGTCGAATTGAAAGTATTTGTTTCTATAATGTCACATCCTGATTTCAAATATTCGTGGTGAATATCAAAAATCAAAGAACTTTTTGAGATATTCAAAATATCATTATTTCCTTTAAGAGGCTTCTTCCAAGTTTTAAATTTTTTCCCTCTAAAATCTGATTCTGTGAGTGGATGTTTTTGGATTATTGTACCCATTGGACCATCAAGAATCAAAATTCTTTTTTTCAAATTTTCTTTTAAATCATCAATCATTTATCTTAATATCCTCCAAACTTCTTATACCTAATATATGGCATATAGCAAACGACAAATCTGCTCTGTTTAACGTATAAAAATGAAATTCTTTTATTCCTTCTTTTGCAAGTTTCTTACATTGTTCAGCTGATATAGTGGCTGCCACTAATTTTCTTGTTTCAGGATCAGAATCTAAACCAACAAACATTTCTTTTAACCATGCCGGTATACTACAGTTAGTTGAATTGCAAAATTCGATGGTTTTTTTACAGTCTGTTACTGGAAGAATGCCAGGAATAACAGGAATATTGATATTTTTTTTTCTTAATTTATCAAGAAATTCAAAAAAAATATTTGTGTCGAAAAAAAATTGTGTAATCGCTCTCGTAGCACCTAAATCAATCTTTTTCTGCAGGAAATCTATATCTTGTTCAATTGATCTTGAGTCAGGATGCCCTTCAGGATAAGCAGATACAGTTATTTCAAAATCATTTATATTTTTCAAGGTTCTAATTAAGTCAGTTGCATACTTAAGTTCTTCTTTTTTGTGATCAATATCATTAGGAATATCACCTCTGAGAGCAACAATGTGTCGAATTCCATCAGACCAGTAGTTTGAAGCTATTTCTTCAATTTCGGAAATTTTAGAACCTATGCAAGTAAGATGAGCTGCTGGAGGAATTTTTGTTTCTCTTATTATTTTTTTAACTAAATCATGAGTCATTGTTCGTGTTGAACCCATTGCACCATATGTTACAGACACAAATTGAGGGTTTAAAGGCTCTAATCTTTTAAGACTATTCCATAGCACGTCAGCCATTCTTTGATTTTTTGGAGGAAAAAACTCAAATGAAACCTTTAATTCTTTTTCTAAGCACATTTTTATTACACCAACTCAAAATTATAATTTATAGCCTTAATCAAAAAAAATTACTAAAATGATAAATATTTTTAGAAATTTACATTATTTATTATATAATAAACAAAAAAAGAATTATTTAAAAAAATTAAGATAATAGATCTTATATGAATATAAATTTTAAAAATTACAACTATATTATAATTATTATTTTTTGTTTTTTTCTCTTAGGATGTGCATCAAAAAATACTGAGATAAATTTAATTGACAATAATGACCCATTTGAATCTTCAAATAGAGCAGTATTTGCTTTTAATGAAGATCTAGATGAGCTAATATTTAAGCCTGTTGCCAGAGGTTGGAGAAAGATTCCAGATTTTCCTAGAAATAATCTTTCAAATTTAGCTAATACAGCATCTGCTCCATTAGATATTGCTAACTCAATTTTACAATTTGATATAGATAGCATTAGAATAACTTTGAGTAGATTTCTAATTAACATGACATTTGGCATTGGAGGCATGTATGATGTTGCTAGTACAGAGGAATTTGGAAATATAGAAAAAAGAAGTGAAGATTTTGGTCAAACACTAGCAACATGGGGCATCAAAGAAGGACCTTATGTCGTGCTTCCAATCTTTGGACCGTCTAATGTAAGAGATGCAATTGGTAGGGGTATGGACACAATTTTCAACCCTGTTACATTTGCTTTTAGAATGAATAATCTTGGTTTTGAGGCTAGACTTCCCCAACCAGTTGTAAGCGGAGCTTCAACTAGAGAAAAATATATGGATTACATTGATGAAATAAAAAATAGTTCTTTAGATTTTTACGCCACTATGAGAAGTTTATACAGACAAAAAAGAGTTAAAGATATTGGTAACGGAAAAAAAAAAATCCAAAAAATTAATTATGAAATACCTGGATATGAGGATTCATTGTTAACGCAAGAAAGTTTTGAAATAGATGGTAAAAACTTTATCGAAGATTCAGAAAAAAAAAAATCAGATATAAATTCACTACCATCATCCCATTATCCGGAATATAATGAAAATAGTACTAATTTATTAACTAATTAAAATGAAGTTTAAGTATTATATATTTGCGCTATTGTTGGTTCCATTTTTAGCTAATAGTGCTAGTGGTAATACAAATCTTTCAAAAAGTAGACTTTTCATAGAATCTCTTGGTCAGGAAGTCCTGACCAAGATAGCCGTCAAAAATATCACTGAAAAGCAAAGAGAAAAAAATTTCAGAGAACTTTACACTAGAGCTTTTGATAATAATTATATTTGTCAATTCGTATTAGGGCGTCATTGGAAAAAAATTAATAAAAAGACGCAAGAAGAGTTCGTAAAATCCTTTAATGAATATTTGATAATGATTTATGCTCCTAAATTTAAAGGCTGGAGTGGAAAATTTAAGACAATTGATTCTCAGGTTGAAAATAATATGTACGTGGTAGCTATGCAACTAGTCACAAATTCAAATTCCCCTACATCACTTAACTTAGACTGGAGAATGATTTTGAAAAACAAGGAATTTAAAATTCTTGATGTAAACATTGATGGTGTTAGTATGTTGGTTACACAAAGAGCAGAATTCTCATCAGTTATTAAAAATCATCCCCTAGGTGTGAAGGGTTTGATAAAACAAATGAATGAAAAAGTAAACTCTTAAAAATTATTTCTATAAAAATTGAATTTTATAAAAGAATTAAAGTGGATTAATCCCTAGCTATTTTGTTTTATCAAAAAATTGATACTTTTTGGTAGGCCCGGAGGGACTTGAACCCCCGACAACACCGTTATGAGCGGTGCGTTCTAACCAACTGAACTACGGGCCTTTAATTATAAATCATATTATATACATTAAACTTTGCTTATTATAAAGAAAAGTTCTTTTCAAGAACATTTTTTGGCTTAGAATATTTGAATCAATACATGGTAAAATAAGATAGGTTATCTAACTCATAACCAATTGTTGAGACACCGAAAATGCGATTAAATATCTGGTAAAAACCTATATAAATAGCTCTGCTTTAAGCAGAAAAAATATTAATTGAGAAAAAAATGAGAAACTAATTGTCAAGAAAACTTCTTAATTTTCTTGACCTACTAGGGTGCTTTAATTTTCTAAGACCCTTAGCTTCAATTTGTCTAATTCTTTCTCTTGTCACTGAAAATTGTTGACCAACCTCTTCCAAGGTATGATCGGTATTCATACCAATACCAAATCTCATTCTCAAAACTCTTTCTTCTCTGGGTGTAAGTGTAGAAAGAACATTTGTTGTAGCTTCTCTTAAATTGTTTTGTATTGCTGCATCAAGCGGTAATTTGATATTTTTATCTTCAATAAAATCACCTAAATGACTGTCATCTTCATCACCTACAGGAGTCTCCAAACTAATTGGTTCTTTAGCAATCTTAAGAACTTTTCTTACTTTTTCTAGTGGCATGCCTAATCTTGAGGCAAGTTCTTCTGGTTGTGGTTCAATTCCATTTTCATTTAACAACTGCCTTGAAACTCTTACAAGTTTGCTAATAGTTTCAATCATATGAACAGGAATCCTTATGGTTCTCGCTTGATCAGCTATTGATCTTGTTATGGCTTGTCTTATCCACCATGTTGCATACGTTGAAAATTTATATCCTCTTCTATATTCAAATTTATCAACAGCTTTCATCAAACCAATATTACCTTCTTGAATTAAATCAAGAAACTGAAGACCTCTGTTAGTATATTTTTTTGCTATAGAAATCACCAACCTTAGATTAGCTTCGATCATCTCTTTCTTTGCAATGTTAGATTGTCTGACACCATTATTCACTAATTTAGAGATTTCTTTTATCTCAGTAAGTGTCATCATAGAAACTTTAGAAATTTCATGAAGACTATTCACAATCTCAATATTGTCATTCCTCTTTCCAAAAGCAACCCAACCTGCTTTCTTTCTTCTCTGAAGATTTTTCATCCAAGATTTATTCATACAATTAGATTCAAACTCATCAATAAACTCTTCTTTTTTTATTTTTGACTTCTTTGCTGATTCTAACAATTTTCTTTCAGAGATTATAATACGTTTACAATACTGATTTAGTTGATCGACAATCTCGTCAATTCTAGATTGATTGATAAAAAATGACCTAACTTTTTCTGCAACCGTATTTTTTATTCTCAAATGCTTTTGTAAAGTTTTGACATCTATCTTTTTATTGTCTAAGTGAGAATGAATGATTTTGTTTTGAATTTTTTTTAGCTCTTTAAATTTTTTTGAGAACAAATTTAAGCTATTAAGTAAAATAGGTTTTAAACTTTCTTCTTTTTCTAATATTGATAAATCAGCACTTTCATCATGCATCTCAGAATTATCATCAAAATCTTCATCAATTTCCTCTTTTTCTTCAGAAGAAACGTTATCATTTAACAATTCTTTTTCATGTTTTGCATCATCTATAAAAGCATCATCTGTCTCACCATTGACTGACCTAAAAGTAGCGTCTAAATCAATAAGATCTCTTAAAGGCCTTTCAGATGTACTGTATGACAAAAAGAAGTCGTTAACATATTCCATAGAAATGAAACAGTTCGAAAATGCATTAATCGTTACTTTTTTTCCTTCTTCAATTCTTTTTGCAATCTCAATTTCACCTTGTCTTGATAAAAGTTCTACATTTCCCATTTCCTTTAAATACATCCTTACTGGATCATCGGTCTTTCCAGTATCATCGTCTTTATAACCGGAATTATCTTCCTTTGTACTATCTTCTTGAAGTTCATCTTCATCTTCGTGTATTTGGATTCCTAAATTAGTAATTTTAGATTGAAATTCTTCCAAAACTTCTGAGTTTTCGGAAGACAAAATCAATTCTATTTCATTTAAAGTTAGAAACCCTGCTTTTTTACCTTTTAGAATCAATTTTTTCATTAATTCTGAGGTCTGATCTATTATAGGTTGTTCAGAAACGGGTTTTTTAGGTATTTTCTTAATCAATTTTTTTTCAGTCATTTTTATAAAAAAGCTTCGTTTAGGTGATATTTAATTAATGCATAATTACGAATAATCAAGTATTAATATCAAAAATAATATGAATAAATGATGAATTTTTTAAATTTCTCTTTTTTTTATTTTGTTAATTTCGTTTGTTAATTTTTCATGTTTTAAGAATAATTTTGAATTATCTAAATCTTTATTAAGAACTATTTCAGATTTTATTTTCTCTCTTTCTTTCAATAAATTTGGAAGACGCAAATTTAACATAATATCTTGTAATAACTTCTTTTTTTTAACAATGTTTAGATTTTTGAAATGATCAACTTGTATTTTTTTAATTAGTTGAAAAAACTTTTCATCATTTTCTTTAAAACTATTTTTATAATTTGATACTCTTAAGTCATTGTTTTCCGATGATAAAATTTTAATTAAGCTTAATTTTTTTTGTTCAAGATTAGGGTCAACAAATTTTAAATGAACTATTTCTTCAATAAAATTTTCCATTATCTTGGGCTCAAAAAACAAGAGGCTTAAAATAATCATTTCATTAATATATGATTTTTGTGTTAAATCTGATTTTACGATTGTGTTGTTTTTGTTTTTATTAATCGATCTAGATTTCCAAAAAAATTCATTTTTCTTGTTTTGAAGATATTTAACATATTCATTTCTAATTGTTTTGTCTTCAATAACATTTGTAGCTTCAAAAATCCTTTGATTAACTAATGCAATATATTCAGGCGTTGCATTTTTTTCGTTGTTCAAGATTGACCAAATAAATTCAGACAGCTCTTGAGCATTATTTATTAATGAAGTGAATCCTTCATTTTTAAACTCTCTGATATAAGAATCAGGATCCATCTTATTTGGCAAATGAATAAACCTTAAAGATTTACCTGGTTTCAAAAACTTCAAACTTTTCAATGCTATTGATTTCATAGCCTTTTCACCAGCTAAGTCACCATCGAAGCAAATATAGGGAGTATCAACAAAATTCCATGTTTTTTTAATTTGAGTTTCGGATAAACTTGTTCCTAGTGATGCAACAGAAAAACCAATTCTTTTTGAATTCAGTGAAACTACATCAAGGTATCCTTCAACAACTATAAGCTTTTTTTGATCTTTAATCTCAGAAAAATTTTGTTTAAATCCATACAAGTTTTCACTTTTTTTAAATAATAAACTCTCTGGTGAATTAATATACTTGATTTTTGAATTTGAGACAGTTCTACCACCAAAACCGTTTATTTTATTTGAAAAATTATATATTGGGAATATTATTCTATCGTTAAATCTTCCAAAAAAAGTATTTTCACTATTCTTCGACTGAATAATAATTCCTAATTCTAAGATCTCAGATTTTGTAAATTCATTTTCTTCCAAGAATTTTAGAAAGTTTTCAATATTATTTGGACAATATCCAATAGAAAACTTTTGTACCAAACTTTTATCAATTTCTCTTGTGTTTAAGTATTCCAAAACTTTTTGATTCTTTAAAATATTCTTATGAAAAAATTGATTAAATAAATCTAATAATTTAAATTTTTTGTTTAATGTATTAGGTGATATTGACGGACTAGTGTGTTTTAAATTTATTCCAGCTATGCTCGTAATTTCTTGAAGTGATTCTCTGAAGGTACAATTTTTATATTTTGAAATGAAATTTAATATGTTTCCACCTGTCCCACACCCAAAACAGTAAAATAATCCTTTTTCATCATTAATTGAGAATGATGGCGTTTTTTCTTTATGAAATGGACACCTAGCAACAAATGAATTTCCCCGTGGAATTAAATCAAGATATTTATTTAAGTATTCAGATAATTTTATCTTATTATGAAATTGATTTAAAATATCACTTACTGAATTTTTCATTTAGTGAGAATTGACTTTGTTATTTCAGCTACAATTTTAAAATCAAGCCTACCTGGATATCTTTCTTTCAGAATTTTTATTATTTTTCCAAGATCTTTAATAGAATGCGCTTCTTGTTCTGAACATAAGTCCTCAACTATTTTTTTTACTTCATCAGCAGAAATTTGGTCAGGAAGGAATGACTCAATGATTTTTATTTCTCTATTTTCTCTTTCCATTAATTCTTTTCTTCCAGCTTGAGAATAAATTTTTACACTTTCTTTCCTCTGCTTTACCATATTTTGAAGAATATCTAAAATTTGATTATTGTTAATCTGATTATCTTTTTCTTTAGAACGGTGCTCTATATCTCTGTCTTTTATAGCAGCAAGAATTAACCTTGTTGTCGCAACAGCTATATCATCTTTTTTTTTGATGTTTTCGTCTAAAAAACTTTTAAACTTTTCTCTCAAATTATCCATTAAATTTATATTTTTTATGTATATTGGTTTTACATATTAAAAACCATAAATCAAGTTATAATAATTACTAAACATCACTTGTAATTAGAGTTAAGGGAAGTGTATATTAAAAACTCTGATGAAAAATAAATCATTACATAACGAAAAAGATTGTATTTTAATTTTTGAAAATGGCCAATATTTTTTTGGAAAAGGTTTTGGTGCTTTTGGCACCACAATTGGAGAAGTTTGTTTCAATACTTCAATTACAGGCTATCAAGAAATCCTAACAGATCCATCATACAAAAATCAAATCATAACATTCACTTTCCCTCATATTGGTATAGTTGGAACTAATTCAGAAGATTATGAGAGTGACCTAATTCATTCATCTGGTTGTATTGTAAACAGTATTTCAACTCATTCGTCTAACCATAGATCTGAAGTTTTATTTCATAAATGGCTAAAAAGTAATAATAAGATTTGTATATCTGGAATTGATACGAGAACTATAACAAGAATGATAAGATCAAAAGGTGCAGTGAATGCGCTAATTAATTATGATGACAAAAAGCGATTTAATAAAAAAAAATTACTAAATGATCTGCTAAATTTTCCTAAAATGGATAATAGTGACCTTGCTACAGAAGTATCTACAAGAAAGGTTTATGAATGGGAATACGACAAAAAAACTTATTTGAACTCAACTCAAATTAGCAAGATTAAGCAAAATTCTTTTATTGCAGTTATAGATTTTGGAGTTAAACATAATATTTTAAATTTACTACATCAAACTAATTATAAAATAGTTGTTTTTCCATTAACCTTCGATTATTCGGTAATACTAAATAAAAATCCAGTTGGGATTTTTTTATCAAATGGACCTGGAGATCCTCAAGCAACATTTAATAATCATAAAATAAAACTGAACACCATCTTTGATACTAATATACCAGTTTTTGGAATATGTTTGGGTCATCAAATTTTGGCCTTAGCTCATGGAGCAAAAACCTTAAAAATGCATCATGGACACAGGGGAGCTAATCATCCTGTTAAAAATCTTCATCAAAAAAATGTTGAAATTACTGTTCAAAATCATGGTTATGTAGTTCAAAAAAAAAATCTTCCCAATAAAATATCTGTAACCCACTCATCATTATTTGATAGTACAATTGCTGGAATAAAAATTAAAAACAAACCTTTTTTTTCTGTTCAATATCATCCTGAAGCGTCACCTGGTCCTCATGACAGCAGGTATTTGTTCAAAGAATTTTTAGAAAGCATAAAAACCTGTGCCAAAAAGAAATGATTTAAAATCTATAATGATCATCGGAGCTGGGCCAATAGTGATTGGACAAGCCTGCGAGTTTGACTATTCTGGCGCACAAGCCTGCAAAGCGCTTAAAGAAGAGGGTTATAAAGTTATTCTAGTAAATAGTAATCCTGCAACAATAATGACAGATCCAGAAATGGCAGATTCAACTTATATTGAACCTTTAGAACTAAACACACTTGAAAATATAATATGTAAAGAAAGACCAGACGCATTGATGTCTACAATGGGGGGGCAAACAGCATTAAATCTTTCGATTGAGTTAGAAGAAAAACAAATATTAAAAAAATATTCGATAGAATTAATAGGAGCAAAAGGTAGCGTTATAGAAAAAGCGGAAAATAGACAATTATTCAAAAAATCTATGAAAAAAATTGGGCTCAATACACCAAAAGGAATTATAATAAAAAATTTCAAGGAAGCACAACATGCACTTAAGCATATTGGGTTCCCAGTAATAATAAGACCCTCCTATACGTTGGGCGGAGCCGGAGGCGGAGTGGCTCAAAACAATAAAGAATTTGAAATAATAGTAAAAAAAGGTTTGTCACTCTCTCCAATCAGTGAAGTGCTTATAGAAGAATCAGTCATAGGCTGGAAAGAATATGAAATGGAAGTGGTAAGAGATAAAAAAGATAATTGTATAATTGTTTGTTCAATTGAAAACATTGATCCAATGGGTGTGCACACTGGAGACTCAGTAACTGTTGCTCCTGCTTTGACTTTAACTGATAAAGAGTATCAAAAAATGCGCCTAGACTCAATTAAAGTTTTAAAAGAAATTGGTGTAGAAACTGGCGGGTCGAATGTTCAATTTGCAATTAATCCAAAAAATGGGAAATCAATTGTAATTGAAATGAATCCAAGAGTTTCAAGATCATCTGCATTAGCCTCTAAAGCTACAGGTTTCCCAATAGCAAGAATAGCTGCCAAACTTGCTGTAGGGTATACACTTGATGAATTAAAAAATGATATTACAATTGTTACACCTGCATCATTTGAACCTTCTATTGATTACATCGTAACAAAAATACCTAGATTTACGTTCGAGAAATTTGATCAGACAGATAAATCATTAGGAACATCAATGAAATCAATTGGTGAATGTATGGCTATTGGAAGAAATTTCAAAGAATCATTTCAAAAAGCAATAAGAAGTTTGGAAATTGGACTGAATGGATTTGAAACTATAGAGGATTACAAAAATAAATCTAAATCAAAGTTACTTGAACAATTGAAAGTAAATTTGCCAAATAAATTTTTACTGATTGCCGAGTGTTTAAGAAAAAATATTTCAATTCAAAAAGTTTGTAAAATTTCAGGCTTCGATTTTTGGTATGTAAATCAAATAAAAGAAATAGTAGAAATTGAAAATCAAATTAAAAAATCTAAAATGACGAAAGATTTGTATATAAAACTCAAAAGTGAAGGCTTTTCTGATAAACGAATTATTCAACTTTCAAAAAATTCAGAAAAAGAAATCAAAAGACTTAAGAAAAAACTAAAGATTAGGCCACATTTCAGAAATATTGATACATGTTCAGCAGAATTTCCTTCAAAAACACCTTATCTTTACTCATCCTACTCAAATTTGGATTCATCCCCTCACTATGAAAAAGAATCAAAAGTATCTGCCAGAAAAAAAGTAATAATCATAGGAGGTGGACCCAACAGAATTGGTCAAGGAATTGAATTTGACTATTGTTGTGTTCATGCAGCTTACGCACTAAAAGAACTTAATATTGAATCTATAATGATTAATTGTAATCCAGAAACTGTATCTACAGATTTTGATACATCTGATAGACTTTATTTTGAACCACTAGATAATGAGTCTGTAATAGAGATTTGTAAGGCAGAAAAAACAAATGGAAATCTAGTTGGGGTTATAGTCCAACTTGGAGGACAAACACCATTAAAACTAGCAAAATTTTTAATTGAAAATAATATAAAAATTTTAGGAACATCTTTTGATTCTATTGATCTAGCAGAGGATAGAAATAGATTTAAAAAGTTAATAAGTGAATTGGACTTGAATCAACCAGAAAACTTTATAGTAAATAACCCTTTAGAAGCTAAAAAAATTTTAAAAAAAATTCAATTCCCCGTTGTAGTTAGACCCTCATATGTATTAGGTGGAAGAGCAATGAAAATAATATACAATTCTAAAGAATTAAATTCCTATTTAAAATCTAAGATTTTTGAAAATAAAAATTCAATATTAATTGACAAATTTCTTAATGATGCAAAAGAAGTTGATGTTGACGCAATTTCTGATGGAAAAGAAGTATTTGTTTGCGGAATTTTAGAACACATTGAAGAAGCGGGAATTCATTCCGGTGACTCTGCTTGTTCATTACCACCACTAACACTTACTTCCAAAAATATAAAATTTATTGAGGTAGCAACAAAAAAAAATTGCAACCAAATTGAAGATAAAAGGACTCATAAATATTCAATTTGCAATTAAGGATAATCAAATTTTTATAATTGAAGTTAATCCTAGGGCGAGCAGAACAATTCCATTTATTGCCAAATCAATAGGAGTACCATTAGCAAAAATAGCAACAAAGGTTATGTTAGGAAAAAGTCTGAAAAATCTGAGTATTAAAAATAAAAAATTAAATCATGTAACAATTAAAGAATCAGTTTTTCCTTTTGACAGATTTCCACGAGAAGATATTGTCCTAGGACCCGAAATGAAATCAACAGGAGAGGTAATGGGAATAGATAGTAATTATCCAATGGCATTTGTAAAATCTCAGATTTCTTCAGGAAATTATTTACCTGAAAAAGGTAATGTTTTTATTTCAGTAAAAGACGAAGATAAGGAAAATATAATATTGATGGCACAAATATTAATTAGTTTGAATTTTAAATTAATTGGTACCATTGGAACTGCAAGCTTTTTAAAAAAATACTCTATTGAAGTTAAAATTATCAACAAGGTAAACGAAGGAAAACCTCATATTGTTGGGTTAATAGAAAGCAAAAAAATCGATCTTATTATTAACACAACGCAGGACTCGCAATCACTGAAGGATAGTCACTCAATTAGAAGAGCTGCAATTAGATATAAAGTACCATATGTCACTACAATTGCTGCTGCTAAATTAGCTATCACAGGTATAAATATTATGAAAAATAAAAAGTTTGAGGTTCAATCAATTCAAGAATACTATAAATTATAGAAAATCATATAAAAATAGTTATAATATAAAATACAATAAAAAAATAAAATATGAGTGATAAATTTCCAATGACCGAGGACGGATTTAAAAAACTTAAGTCTGAACTTGATGATCTTAAAAATAGTCAAAGGCCCAAAATAATTAAAGCCATTTCTGATGCAAGAGAACACGGTGATCTTTCAGAAAATGCTGAATATCATGCTGCAAGAGAAAAACAAAGCTTTATTGAAGGAAAAATCAATGATTTAGAGACAAAGATTAGTAGGGCTAATATTATTGATGTAAAAAACCTTGACCATTCTAAAGTAACATTTGGGGCCACTGTTGAACTAGTAGATCTTGAAAACGAATCAAAACATACCTACAAAATTGTAGGTGTTGATGAAGCAGATATTGAAAAAAAGTTAATTTCAATCAACGCACCTTTGTGTAAAGCAATGATTAATAAACCTGTTAATGAAATAATTGAGTTTAGTACACCAAGCGGAATAAAAGAATATCAGATAAAATCAATAAGTTTTAAATAATGGCAGAAATAGAGAAAGTTTTAATTATTGGTTCTGGGCCAGCTGGCTATACTGCAGCTATTTACGCCGCTAGATCAGGTTTAAAACCTCTTCTAATTTCAGGTTTAGAACCAGGGGGACAATTAATGATTACCACGGAAGTAGAAAATTTTCCTGGATTTGAAAATCCTGTGCAAGGCCCATGGTTAATGGAACAGATGAAAAATCAAGCTCTATCCTTTGGTACAAAAATACATAATGATAGAGTGGTCAAAGTAGAATTTAACAATTATCCCTTTCAGGTGATAACAGAAAAGAATTCTCAAATAAGTTCTTATTCAGTAATAATTTCAACAGGTGCAAAAGCCAAGTGGCTAAGTATACCCGGAGAAGAAAATTTCATGGGTTTTGGAATCTCAGCTTGTGCTACTTGTGATGGCTTTTTTTTTAAAAATAAAGATGTTGCAGTAATTGGTGGCGGTAATACGGCCGTTGAAGAAGCACTTTACTTGTCAAATCTTTGTAAAAAAGTAACGTTAATCCATAGAAGAGATCAATTAAGGGCAGAAAAAATTCTTCAGGACAGACTTTTTCAAAAAAAAAATGTAAGAATTTTGTGGAATTCTGTAGTAAACGAATTTATTGGTTCAGAAAAACCAAAAACTCTTGAAAAATTGCTTATTAGTTCTGGAAAAATATCCTCAGAATTAAAAGTGGATGGTGCATTTGTAGCTATTGGACATTCCCCATCAACGGAAATCTTTAAAAATTCTTTAGATATGGATTCTGAGGGATATATATATACAGAAAATAAGTCAACTAAAACATCAATAGATGGAATTTTTGCTGCTGGTGATGTTACAGATAAAATTTATAGGCAAGCTGTCACTGCAGCAGGTATGGGGTGTATGGGTGCTCTGGAAGTTGAAGAATTTTTAAGTAAAAAAAGTATTATTTAAATGTTATTTTTTTAATTATTTTTTCATGGGTTTTACAATTCACTTTAAATTTTTTTCCCTCTCTCAATACAAAGCCAGATAACCAATTGAGTTCTAATTTCTTATTTCTCTTATAATCAATGAACATTGAAGAGGTCATGTCGTAAGGCATTTTTTTTATTTTTTTTAACCACTTTTCAACAGGATTTTGTATAAAAATAATACCATAACACTTTGATAATTCAAAAGTCTCGTTCATTGCATTAATAAAATCTTTTTTGTATTCTTTATCTTCAAATATCTCCCCAATTGATAACTTTGTCATTGTTGTTAAACCACTATAGGCAGATAAAAAAAATAAATTTTTCCCAAATTTTACAACCAATATTTTTTGTAAATCTTATATCTAACCCTTTGGTTTGACATTCTTCAGTGAAATTTGAAAGTATATTAGAATTGATATTTTTTTTTATGGGTCCAACAAAAAATGTAGCTAACCTTCCATGATGAATTATTTCTTTATTATCACTAATTGAGGCTGAAATCTGTGCAACAGCTCCATAATAGTTTTTCAATAATATTTTTTTGTATATCACTTCCTCAGAAAAAACTCCGTTTTGAAATGGTAAAATTATAGTTTTTTCGTTGATGAATTCTTTAAGGTAATCAATCGAAGATTCGAGATCATAAAGTTTTACAGATAAAATAACTATATCAAAGATCAAGTTAGTAGGTAATTTTTCAAATATATTAACTTTTTTAAATTTAATTTCTCCTAACTCGCTTTTCATTGTTAATCCGTTTTTATTTATATTTTCAAAGGTTTTGCCGCGAGATAAAAAAAAGATTTCATTTTCTGTTTTTAGTAAATAAGAACCTAAAAAACCCCCAACTCCACCTAGTCCAAATATCAAAACTTTCATTTATTTAAGTTTGCTAATTGCATTGCGAATTTTTTCACAAGCTTTTATTAATAGTTCCTTCGACGCGGCATATGAAATTCTAAAATATGGAGATCTACCAAAAGCTGTTCCTGGTACAACTGCTACTTGAGCATGATCTAATAAAAAGTCAGCAAAATCAATGTCATTGTAAATAACTTTACCATCTGGTGTATTTTTATTAATCAACCCAGAACATGAAATAAATAAATAAAATGCCCCATCAGGTTTTATGCAATCTAACCCTTCTATCGTATTTAAATAATCAGAGACATAATTTCTTCTCTCAGAAAATTGCTGAATCCAATCTACTAAAAATGTTTTTTCTGAATTTAGAGCTTTAACAGCAGCCATCTGACTTATTGAGGTTGGGTTGGTCGTGCTTTGAGATTGAATCTTGGAAATAGACTTAACTATTTCTTTACTTCCAGCACCATAACCAATTCTCCATCCAGTCATCGAAAATGCTTTTGACACACCATTTACTATGAATGTCCTATCATAAAGTTTTGGTTCTAAATTGAGAATATTAAAAAATTTTAAATTATCATAAATCAAATATTCATAAATATCATCACTCAGTATCCACAAATTCTCATATTTAAGTAAAACATTTGCCAAACCAGCCAATTCTTCTTTACTGTAAGTTGAACCAGTAGGGTTTGCAGGTGAATTTATAATAACCCATTTTGTTTTATTTGTTATTTTTGATTCAAGCTCTGCTGGTGTCATTTTAAATTTATTAGACTCTGAGGTATTTACTACTACGGGTTTGCCATCACAAAGGGAGACGATATCAGGGTAAGAAACCCAAAATGGAGACGGAATTATAACTTCGTCACCTTGATTTAATGTGGACATAAATAGATTAAAAATTACATGTTTACCTCCTACTCCAACAGTAATCTGATTTAGATCATAATTAATCGAATTTTCTTTTTTGAATTTTTGAGTTATTGCCAACTTTAATAAATCAATTCCATCAACTGCAGTATATTTTGTAAAGCCGTTATTAATTGCCCTTATACCCTCATCTTTGACATGTATCGGTGTATCAAAATCTGGTTCACCAGAGCTTAGGCTTATTATATTGATACCTTTAGATGACAATTCTCTGGCTTTCTGACTAACCTTAACAGTCAGTGATGGTTTGAAATTGTTTAATCTATTAGATAGAATTGACATTAAGTATCTTAAAAAATAAAAATTTAAAAGTTTGACTTAGAGATTATATATATTCTTAAAAGTGAATGTTAATTAATTTAACTGTACAGTAAACAGTATGAATTTTAAAATAAAAAGTGATTTTCTTCCATCCGGAGATCAGCCTGAAGCAATCCAGCAATTATGCGAAGGGTTGAAGCAAAATAAAAATGATCAAGTGCTTCTTGGGGTGACAGGATCTGGTAAAACATTTACAATGGCAAATGTTATAAAAAATTTGCAAAGACCTGCACTAATTTTTGCTCCTAATAAAACACTTGCCGCTCAACTATACAGTGAAATGAAAAGTTTTTTTCCTGAAAATTGCGTCGAATATTTTGTTTCATACTACGATTATTATACACCAGAAGCATATGTGGCAAGAACAGATACATATATAGAAAAAGAATCATCAATAAACGAACAGATTGATAGAATGAGACATTCAGCAACACGAGCTTTACTAGAAAGAAGAGATACAATTATTGTTGCAAGTGTGTCTTGTATTTATGGTATTGGATCAGTTCAAGCATATCAATCAATGACATTAAAGGTTTCAAAGAATCAGGAACTCGATAGAGATCTATTTAAAAAAAAACTTGTAGAACTTCAATTTAAAAGAAATGAACAAAATTTTTTAAGAGGTACATTCAGAAACAAAGGTGATATCCTTGAAATCTTTCCCTCCCACCTTGAGGATAGATCTTGGAGAATTTCTTTTTTTGGAGATATTGTTGAAGAAATTACAGAGTTTGATCCTCTTACTGGTAAAATATTCAAAAATTTAGAAAATATAACTATTTATGCTAATAGTCATTACGTAACACCAAAACCATCACTTGAGAAAGCCATAACGGGGATAAAAAAAGAACTAAAGAATAGAGTAGAATTTTTTCAAAATAACAATAAACTTTTAGAAGCTCAAAGAATCGAGCAAAGAACTAAATTCGATTTAGAAATGATTGCCGCAACTGGAAGTTGCTCAGGAATCGAAAACTATTCAAGACACCTTACAGGGCGAATGGAGGGAGAACCACCCCCTACTTTGTTTGAATATCTTCCAGATGACACTATTATCTTTATTGATGAATCTCACGTAACAATACCACAAATTGGGGGCATGTACAAAGGTGATAGATCGAGAAAAGAAAACTTATCTGAACACGGTTTTAGATTACCATCATGCAAAGATAATAGACCTTTAATGTTTGAAGAGTGGGCTAAATTTAAAGGTCAAACAATTTATGTTTCTGCAACACCAGGCTCTTGGGAACTTGAAAAAACCTCTGGAATTTTTATTGAACAAATTGTAAGACCAACTGGCTTAACTGAACCAAATTGTCTTATTCATAATGCAAAAAATCAGGTTGAGGATCTTATCGAACAGAGTAAAGAATGTGTTAAAAAAAAATTAAGAGTTTTAGTAACTACTTTGACAAAAAAAATGGCAGAAGATTTAACAGATTATTTAAATGAATCAAACATCAAAACTAAATATTTGCATTCTGATATTGATGCAATTGAAAGAATTGAATTGATAAAATCTCTTAGACTAGGAGAATTTGACGTTTTAGTAGGAATAAATTTATTGAGAGAAGGTTTAGACATACCCGAATGTGGGTTGGTGGCAATATTGGATGCTGACAAGGAAGGATTTCTTAGATCTAAAGTTTCATTAATACAAACAATTGGTAGAGCAGCAAGAAATGTAAACGGGAAAGTCATTTTGTACGCAGATAATAAAACCAAATCAATTTACGAGGCTATTGAAGAAACTGATAGAAGAAGGAAAAAACAAGTTGAATATAATAAAGTTAATAATATCAAACCCAGATCAACTACAAGAAAGATTATTGATATAATTGAAATTAATCAGGAAAAAAATCCTAAAAAAACATTAAAAGAAACTAAACTAGTCGGTAATAACTTATCAGCTCATGTAAAAGAGTTAAAATTATTAATGATTGAAAACGCAGAAAATTTAAATTTTGAAAAGGCAGCTGAAATTAGAGATGAAATTAAAAAATTAGAAAAAGACGAGATTGGAGTCAAATAATATGGGTAATAAAACCGCACTTATAACAGGATCATCTAAACGAATTGGTAAATCAATAGCGTTAAGCCTTGCAAAAAAAGGGTACAACATAGCTATTCATTACAATAAATCAAAGATTGAAGCAGAAAAGGTTGTAAATGAAATAAAATATTTGGGCGTTAATGCAAAGAGTTTTAAATTAAATCTTGAGGATATTAATAAAGTAAAATTTTTTTTTAATAGTGTCACCAAATATTTTAATTCTGTTGATCTTCTAATTAATAACGCTTCTATTTTTGAATATGACTCATTGAACTCTTCGACAATTAAGAGTGTTGATCAACATTTAAATGTCAATTTTAAAGCTCCTTTTTTTTTAATAAAGTTTTTTGTTGAACAACTTGGAAAAAAGAATGGCGACATAATTAACATAATTGATCAAAGAGTTTTGAATATTACACCATATTTTACATCTTATACAATAAGTAAATCAGCTTTATATACTCTAACTAAAAGCTTGGCTTTATCTTTAGCTCCTAAAGTAAAGGTCAATGCTATTGCTCCAGGCCCTACACTTAAAAGTAAAAGACAGACAGAACAAGAATTTAGAAATCAAATTGCTAGAACCCCTCTTAAAAATCAGGTAAAGTTATCAGAAATTAATAAAGCAATCGATTTATTAATAAACAATGGATCAATAACTGGACAATTAATTTCTCTCGATAGTGGACAAAACCTA
>CABZAL010000006.1 GCA_902523675.1 uncultured Alphaproteobacteria bacterium
ATTGATTTTTGACTAACCCTCCTTCTCCAAAGTTTAAAACCTTTTGGCTTTAAATGCTTTCTCATAGTTAAAATTACTTCTTTTTCGGTTTTTCCAGTCTTCGTTTGTATTTCTTCAAAAGTAATTCTATCAGCCCATGCCGCCCAAATTATCCAATCATTATTAATTTTTTTAGGTTCAGGTTTTTTAACTTTTGTTTGAGGGTATAAATCTTTTTTCATTAAAAAAACTCCAAATCTTTTATGTCAAGCTCAGCATTATAATCTTTACCAAAAGCAACAAATGCAATCGATTTAATTTTTGTTGATAAAAATTGTGAAGGTTGTAACTTATGTGATTTTTTAAAATCAGAAATTAAGAACTTTATTTCTGTCCATTCATTTTGAGTGTAAAAAGGATAGAAATAATATTGCCAAGGAAGAAATGTGAAAGGAGTTCTAACATGAACAAAATACTTTTCTCCATTTCCTCTAACCTTAAATTTAATCCCTTTGAGTGATGTATCACTAATTTCAATTTTTGATCTAAATTGAATAAAACCTCCATTGTTTTCTGTGCTTACCTTTCCTTTAAGTCTATAGAATATTTCTTCTTCATTATCATTGATCTTTAATTGACCAACAGACTTTCCACCCATCACATCATCGCTCACAAATTCCCACTTATGGTTAAAAATATTTTTATTTGGATTTGTAGGATCTAATATTTGCATGGAAAAGGTTGTTGAAAAAGCAAAGAGAGATAAGCCTGGTAACAGATATTTAATTATACTCATTTTGTAAATATGAATATGTTAAAAAGGATTATCAAGAAAATATTATTCTTCTAACTTTTAAACATCATAATTCTTATGTCTAAAATCAGCGTACATTGAATAAACGAAAAAAATTTTCGAGTCTAAATTAAACTGTGAGAATTATAATTTTAATTAGATGTCTTATCAAAGAAGTTTTAAATTTGCAGCTGAAATTTTTCCCTTATTTGTTGCTGTCTCAAAGCTAATCTTTTGTCCTTCATTCAAACTTTGAATTCCAGCTCTTTCCAATGCGCTAATATGAACAAATACATCCTTACTTCCATCTTCAGGTTGTATAAATCCATAGCCTTTGTTTGGGTTAAACCATTTTACTGTTCCATTTGCCATTTAATATCCTTTTATGTTTGTTTAGAATAGACTAAACGTTGTTTAATATTAGAGTCGTTCAAAATGAAGCCACATAGCCAAATAAAAATACTCTTATATTAAACTTGAAAACCAAATAATTAATTTTTAGGCATTAAGTTTAAGAGTAAATAGAAAACTCTTACAAAATCATTATACTATTAAATGTAATAAAGCAAAATCATTTTTAATTTAGAATATATGAACAAAAACTTACTTACCAATATAATTTCTTTTTCAATAATGATATTTGGAGCTTTTTCACCCTTATACCAAAATATCATATTTTCAATTGGTCTCTTCTCGCTTTCAGGTGGGTTAACTAATTGGTTAGCAATTTATATGCTTTTTGAGAAAATACCCTTGATTTATGGTTCAGGAATAATTCCCAACAAATTTGAATTGATTAAAGAGAAGATAAAGAAATTAATCTTTGATGAATTTTTTACTGAAAGCAACTTAGAGAAAATTGTAATGTCAGAAATTCAATTCGATCCTGATTATTTAATAGAATCTGTAGGAAAAAATAATCTTTTTTCAAAGTTTGTCGAAGCAATCGAAGAATCATCTTTAGGAAATATGCTTACATTAGTGGGCGGTAAGGCTGCACTCGACCCCTTAAAAGACCCATTAATTGAGAAGATGAGAATCATACTTGAAGATTTTTCCAAAATTTCAGTAAATGATAATACTGGTTTAGCCAAATCTATAAAATCACAAGTAGAAGATATAATTGAGTTTCGGTTAAATGAGTTGTCTTCTGATGATATCACAAAGATTATAAAAGAAATGATTGAAAATCATCTAGGATGGCTTGTAATATGGGGTGCCGTAGTTGGTGGATTTATTGGTTTTATTGTTGGTTATTTGAATTTATAAGTAATTTTTAATTATGAGTAAACAATTTAAAAAAAAAGATCTAAAGTTTTTTTTTTTCCTAATTATTTTTATGTCTGGATGCGTCAATAAAAACCAAAAATATAGTGATTATTATTTATTAAATAAAGACTATAATTATAATTTTAAAACTTGGAATTCAAAGCAGGAATCAAAATTTTTAGTTTTAGCAGTTCATGGTTTTAACGACTATGCAAACTCATTTTTAATACCTGCTCAATTTTTGTCAAAATTTCACATTACAACAATTTCATTTGATCTAAGAGGATTTGGTTCCAATCAAGACGCAAAAAGATGGTTTCCTCTAGAAGTACATATTTTTGATATAAAAAAAATAATACTCAAGTTAAAGAAAAAAAATCCAGAAAAAAAAATTTTTCTTCTAGGAGAAAGTATGGGAGGAGCCATTTTACTTAGTCTATTATCACAAGAAAAGTATCTGCCAATTGAAGGTGTAATATTGGTTGCTCCTGCGATTTGGAATTTTTCAGAGTTAAATCCCCTGAAAAGTTTTATACTTAAAAGTTTTTCAAAATTATTCCCAAAATTTAATATTAGCGGAAAAGGTTTACTCAAGGTTCAAGCAAGTGATAACATAGAGATGTTGAAACAGTTATCAAAAGACAAATATTTCATCCATGAACCAAACCTTGAAAGTATTTACGGTATTACCGAACTTATGGATTCGGCATTCAAAAGTACAAAAGTTTATCTAAAAAACCCGAGCTATAATACATTGATTATTTTGCCTCTTCTAGACGAGATTATTCCAAGAAAACCCATCAAAAGTTTATTTGATGAATATGAAATTAGAAGAAATATAGAAAAAAAGATTGATTTGGCAGTATATGATAAAAACTATCATATGATTTTAAGGGACCTTGATGGAAATAGAGTTATAAGAGAGATTAAAGAATGGATTTTTGATAGAAAAAGGATTAAGGATCTTTATTCATTTAAAATGAGCTTGGAAAGATTAGAAAGTTCACAATATATTCATCAATTAGATTAAGTTTTAAAATATTAAATTTATGATAATTTATAAGTTTCAGTAGCTCCTAAATTAGCCAACATGTCACATATGTCACCTTACTTAAAAGTCTTACGTAAGGTGACATATCATATTGTATTTATTTTGTTGTCTCAGGTTTTTCTTCTGAAGTAGGAGAGGTGATATCTGTTTTTATGCTTATATTTTGAGCAGAAACTTTATCTAAGCTCCCATTTGATTTTGTTAAATCAATTTTTTTTGTTTTTGACATATTTTTGCCAGTGAACTGAGAAGTTTTGGTAGCTTTTTTGTCACTTTTTTGAAGTCGAGTTTTTAACTTTTTATTGTTACTTTTTAATTTTTTAATAACTTTTTTAGGTTTATTAAGTTTAGATTCTAATTTCTTATTAACCTTTTTTAATTTACTAACGTTTTTATTAGGTTTCTTAAGTTTGGACTCTAACTTTTTATTAACTTTTTTTAATTTACTAACGTTTTTATTAGGTTTTTTGAATTTAATTATTTTAGCTTTTAAATTTTTATTTTTCTTTTTTAAAACCTGAATTTCTTTTTTCTGATCAGACAGAGGCTGCTAATATACTTGGCCTAAAAAGAAGAATGATTCAGTATTATGCAAAGGGTAAAAAAGGAGAAAAAAATATACAAATACCAAAATATATAAAATTAGCATGTGAAGCGATAGAACTTAGGAAAAAGTTAAAAAAAAACTGGATAAGCGTTAATTTTTGTCTATGGCGGAGAGAGAGGGATTCGAACCCTCGAAACAGTCTCCTGTTTACACGCTTTCCAAGCGTGCGCCTTCAGCCACTCGGCCACCTCTCCTAGGTAAAATGTTTATCTAGAAAATATTTTCAAACCTTCATCAATTTTTACTAGCGAAAAACAATTAAGCATTATTTAATACATTTTTAACGAGCACGCTATTAATAATTAGAAAAAAATTAAAAATAACGTTTACTTTTAATACGTCTTAAAAGTAAAAAAATATTTTTATAAAAATCTAAAATTTTCGGATTTTACTTGATGGTCTTTCTAACTTTATGTTAGTTGATAACAAAATATTCAATTTATTCAGAGGTGATAGAGTTTATGCATGAACTTTTTCTTCAAAATTTTGTAAAATTATTTGTAGCTATTGATCCGATTGCCTTAATTCCAATTTTCGCTTCTCTTTCATCAAAAATTCCGATTGATAAAATTTTTAAACTTGGAATTACAATTTTTTTAATATCAATTTTTTTATTAATTTTTTTTGTAGTATTTGGAAATACGTTATTAGATATTATTGGCATTTCAATCGCATCATTTCAAATTGCTGGAGGCATTTTTCTTTTTATAATTGCTTTTGAAATGCTATTTGAAAAAAGATCAAAAAGAAAAGAAAAACTAGTGGATAAAAAAATTAATGAAGATTTTTTGATTGCATTTATAATTTTTCCAATCACAATTCCTTTAATTATTGGCCCATCTGCCATAACACTATCGATTCTTATTGCAGAAAACTTTTCTTTTAATTTTTTAAATTTGTATACAAAAATTTTGCCGATTTTTGTTGTTATCACTTTCACGGTAATTATTTTTATCACTTCAAAAATTACAGCTTCGTTTTTAGGAAAATTTCCAGTTCTAATTTTACAAAAAATTTTTGGCATAATTCTTGGTTCTTTGGCCATTGAATTTATTTTAAATGGAATTAGACTCAGCGAATTATAAATTATTGTAACTAATCATTAGTCTTTAGTACATTTATGAATGCTGATTGAGGTATTTCAACTTTTCCAAACTGTCTCATTCTTTTCTTTCCTTTTTTTTGTTTATCAAGTAATTTATTCTTCCTTGTAACATCCCCCCCATAAAGTTTGGCGGTGACGTCTTTTCTAAAACTACTTATCGTTTCTCTAGCAATAATTTTACCGCCAATTGCTGCTTGTAAAGGTATCTTAAATTGCTGTCTAGGAATTAAGTTTTTTAACTTTTCACAAAATACTTTTCCTCTGCCAGCAGCACTTTCCTTGTGACATATGAATGATAGTGCATCAACGGCCTCATTATTTACTAATATTTGAACCTTTACTAAATCGTTTTCACGATTTTTTTCAAACTCGTAATCAAAACTTGCATATCCACTTGTTATTGATTTTAGCTTATCGTAAAAGTCAAAAACTACTTCTGCCAGTGGAAGAGAAAAGACCAACATCGCTCTATTACCTACATATGTAAGGTTTTTCTGAACCCCCCTCCTTTCATTGCATAGCTTCATTACAGCACCTAAATATTGATCTGGCAACAAGATTGTTGCACTAATGAATGGTTCACTTATGTTTTTAATATGGGATATATCTGGCAAGTTAGACGGATTATCAACATCAATGATTTCTCCATTAGTTTTTTCAATTTCATAAACCACCGAAGGTGATGTTGTCATCAAATTTATATTAAACTCTCTACTTAATCTTTCTTGTATTATCTCTAAATGTAAAAGTCCTAAAAATCCACATCTAAAACCTAAACCTAAGGCCGCAGATGTCTCTGGTTCAAAAGAAAAACTTGCATCATTCAAGCGCAGCTTACCTAAACTGTCTTTCAAAACATCATAATCATCTGCATCAATTGGATATAATCCACAAAACACAACTGGTATACTTGGTTTAAACCCTGGCAATGATTTTTCAGTAGGTTTTAAATCATCAGTTATTGTGTCACCAACCTTACAATCTGAAACATGTCTTATGCCAGCAGTAAAAAAACCAATTTCTCCAACTTGTAATTCATTTATATAATTGATTTTTGGTGTAAAAAAACCACATTTTTCTACTGAATAATTTGCCTGTGTGCCCATCATTCTGATTTTCATACCCTTTTTTAAAGTTCCTGATTTAATCCTTACTAATATAATCACTCCTAAAAAAGCGTCATACCAACTGTCGATAAGAAGAGCTACTAAGGAAGAGGAATCAAACAAACAAGGAGCTGGAAGTTTTAAAATTATATCTTCAAGTACTTTTTCAATTCCTTGACCTGTTTTTGCAGAAACTTCAATCGCTTGTGATGCGTCAATACCAATGACATCCTCAATTTGCTTTTTAACTCTTTCAGGTTCAGCTGATGGTAAATCAATCTTATTTAAAATTGGAATTATTTCATGATTATTATCTATTGCCTGATAAACGTTTGCTAATGTCTGAGCTTCAACCCCCTGACTAGCATCAACAACCAACAAAGAACCCTCACATGCAGCAAGAGACCGGCTTACCTCATATGAAAAATCAACGTGACCAGGGGTATCCATGAGATTAAAATTATAGATCAAATTATCTTTAAATTTATATTGTAAATAAACTGTTTGAGCTTTAATAGTAATTCCTCTTTCCCTTTCAATGTCCATAGAATCTAAAACCTGTTGTTTCATTTCTCTTTCAGATAAGCCACCACAGGTTTGAATAATTCTATCAGCTAGAGTTGACTTGCCATGATCAATGTGTGCAATAATTGAAAAATTTCTAATTTTTTCGATTGTCATATTAGGCTCTTAGTTTAGCATGACAATTAGTTTCAACATTATTGATTATCTTCGATGAAATTAAATCAATCTCATCATCTGTGAGTGTTTTTTCTTTTGATTGTATGATCACCTCAACCGCAAGTGCTTTTTTATTTTTTCCTACTTCCTCACCACTAAAGAAATCGAAAATTTTTATACTTTTTATTAATTCTTTGTCTACTTTTTTTATTATATTAGTAATTTGACTTGAAAGTATTTCTTCATCTAAAATAAAAGAAAAATCCCTCGTTATTGCTTGATATTGTGAAACATCTAAATCAGGTCTGGAGATTTTTTTTCTTTTAACAAAACTCATAATATTATCAAAATTTAATTCAAACCCTACTAAGTCTGAAGCTATATCAAATTGATTGAGTAAATTTGGATGTAAAACTCCAAAGAATCCGATTAATACACTTCCTATCTTCACTCTTCCACTTTTACGTGGATGAAAATGTTGAGGTATTTCTAAGTTATCAATAGTTATATTATTTTCATCGAAATTACATACGCCCAAAATATTTAAAATATCAACTTTTATATCATATAAATCTACCGATCTTTTTTTTTGCAACCATTCCTTTTTTGCGCATTCTCCTGATCTTAGACCAGATATTAACTCTGTTTGTTCTCCAGGAGAGAATCCGTTGAATACTGGTCCAATTTCAAATATTGAAATATCTAGATATCCTCTATTAAAATTTTTTTTAAACGCACTCATAAGATTTATTAATAAACTTTTTCTCATACATGAGAGTTCAGAACTTATTGGATTGTCAATTTTAATAATTTTTCCAAAAAATTTAAAAAAATTTGAACTTTTTTCGTCCACAAATGACCACGTTTTAAGTTCACACATACCTGTTGATACTAAAGTTCTACAAATCATTTTTTTGTATTGTTGAGATAAAGAAGTAACCTTTTTATTTAGGCTGCTTACTAATGTCATTGGGGCATCATTGATATTTTCATATCCATATAATCTAGCTATTTCTTCAATTATATCTTCTTTTATATTCAAGTCGTGTCTCCATGAAGGAGGAGAAACTTTTAAGTCACTTTCCGAGATATCTAAATTGCACCCCAAAAGTATTAATTTTTCCTCAATAAATTTTGGATCAATCTTTAAGCCAAGTAATTTTTCAAAATCAAAAAAATTTAAAGTAATTATTTTTTCATTTATTTTAGTTTCTTTGTAACCAATAATTTGACTGAATTCTCCTCCACAAAATTTTTTAACCATATCTGAAGCGTAATGAATTCCGTCAATTGTTGAATATGGATCGATCCCTCTCTCAAAACGATACCTAGCATCACTATCAATTAGTAATTTCCTTCCTGCCCATGAAATTTTTGATGGATTGAAATAGGCTGATTCAATTAAAATATTCTTCGTTTCAAAATTACATGCTGTTCTGTCTCCTCCCATAATGCCTGCTAAACTAATTATTCCTGAATCATCACAAATGACAATCATTCCTTTTTCAAGTTTGTAAGTTACACCGTCGAGGCCTTTAAATGATTCATTATCTAAAGAATGTCTGATAACAATTTTTCCAACAATCTTGTCATAATCAAAAACATGTAAAGGTCTACATTTATCAAAAGTAATAAAATTTGTGATGTCTACTAGTGGAGAAATTATTTTTATGCCACAATTTTCAAACCTTTTTTCATATCCATTAAATAAACCATCATTTTTTACATTTTTTACTACCCTTAATAAAAATTGTGGACAGTCTGAATTTTCAATATTATTGGTAATTTTGAAATCGGATTCAAAATCATTTCTAATAAGGCATTTTTCTTTTAGTTTAAGTTTTCCAAGTCCTGCTGCAGCTAAATCTCGGGCTATTCCAAACACGCCTGCACAGTCAGGTCTATTTGGTGTTATAGAAATCTCAAAGACTATCAACTCCTCGTCGATACACTCCGAAAAACTACTACCTATTTCTTGTTTATCATCTAACTCAATAATTCCATTTGAATCACTTCCAATTCCCAATTCTTGTTCAGAGCAAAGCATGCCAAAAGAATCAAGGTTTCTAATTTTTCCTTTTTTTATTTTTATTTTTTGCCCATTTTTTTGTATTGGTAATTCAGTCCCAATTGGAGCTATTACAGTAATTAATCCTTTTTTTGCATTAGACGCACCGCAAACTACTTGTAAAGTTTCTTTTCCATTATCAACATTACAGACATTTAGTCTGTCAGCCTCAGGATGTTTTTCAATATCTATAATTTTGCAAACTAAAAAACTATCCAACGATTCGAAAGGATTATTCACGGTTTCTACCTCTAGGCCGATGCTAGTTAATTTTTCAGATATTTCAGAAAATTTACAATTCAAATCTAGATGTTCTCTCAGCCATTTTAATGAAAATTTCATATCATTCCCAATTTAAGTCAGGGTAATTAAAGAATGAGAATCCATAGTGATTTAACCACCTTAAGTCATTATCAAAAAAGTCTCTTAAATCTGGCATGCCATATTTAAGCATACATAATCTTTCAATTCCAACACCAAAAGCAAATCCAGAGGTTTCTTTATTTTCTAAATTACACGCTTTAAATACATTTGGGTGAACCATACCACACCCTAGAATTTCCATCCAGTCGTTACCTTCGCCTAAATAAATTTTATTATTTTTCCTAAAACAATTTATATCAACTTCTGCAGAAGGTTCTGTAAAAGGAAAAAAAGAAGGTCTAAACCTTAATTTTAAATCCTTTTTTTGGAAAAAAATATTACAAAACTGGGTGATAAACCATTTTAAGTTGGAAAAGCTTATATTTTTATCTACTATCAGACCTTCTACTTGATGAAACATAGGTGTATGTGTTATGTCAGAGTCACACCTATATGTTCTTCCAGGTGCAAAAATTTTGATTGGTAAATTTGAGTCTTTTAGAGAACGTATTTGTACTGGTGATGTATGAGTTCTGAGAACATTTTTTTTTTCTTCTTTTGAACTTATATAAAAAGTGTCGTGCATTTCTCTTGCTGGATGATTCTCAGGAATATTTAAAGCTGTAAAATTATGAAAATCGTCTTCTACATCTGGTCCTTCAACATATCTTAGACCCATAGAACCAAGAATAGAAACAATTTCTTCAATCGTTTGAGTAATTGGATGAACTCTTCCTGAATTTAATATATTTTGCCTAGTTGGCATTGTCGGATCTGAAAATTCAACTTTTATCTTATTTTCAATTTCTTTTTTTTTAAAAAAATCCTTCCTCTCCAAAATGAGTTCTGAAAATTCACGTTTAAATAAATTTAATTGTTTACCAATTGTTTGTTTGCCTTCGGCATCTAAAGACGAAAGTTTTTTCATCTCATTATTTATTAATCCATTTTTCCCGAAGTATTTAACTTTTATCTTCTCTAGACTTTCGATCGAATTAGATTTTAAGACTTCATTTTTAGCTGAAAGAATAACATCTCCGAAATTCGTCATGAAACTTTTATTTAATTATTTACTTGCTTGAATTTTATCAATAATATTTTTAAAAACTTTTGGCTCTCGAGCAGCAAGATCTGCTAATATTTTTCTGTTAAAATTAAGATTTAATTTTTTTAACCCATTCACAAAGCTTGAATATTTTAATCCATGCAAACGACAACCAGCATTTATTCTTTGTATCCACAAACTTTTAAATACTCTTTTTTTGACTTTTCTATCTCTATAAGCATATTGGGCTGATTTTTCAACGGCTTGATTAGCGGCACGGAATGTGTTTTTTCTTCTTCCGTAAAAGCCCTTTGCTTGTTTGATAATTTTTTTGTGTCTTGATCTTGTTGTTACACCAGACTTAACTCTTGACATTTTCTTACTCTTTAAATTTTGGTATTCATATATTTTTTTACAATATTACTATCTTGCTTTGACATAATGATAGGACCTTTAGCATTTCTTTTCATCTTTTTTGATTTTTGTGATAAGTTATGTCTTTTGTTACTTGCATACATTACAACTTTTCCAGTTGAGGTAACTTTAAACCTCTTCTTAGTTCCACTTTTTGTTTTTAATTTTGACATAAAATTTCAATATAAATATTGTTAGTTTTAACTTATAAAGATTTTTAAAATCAAATCAAGAGAGATTTAATAAAATCACTTAGGAGCTATGATCATGGTCATCTGTCTACCTTCTAATTTTGGCACTTGCTCAATTTTCGCTAAAGATTCGATTTCTTTTTCAAGTTTTTGTAAAATTTCCATACCTTTTTGATGATATGCCATTTCTCTTCCTCTAAATCTAAGGGTAATCTTAACCTTATCTCCTGAACCTAGAAATCTTTGAATTGATTTAAGCTTTACGCCATAGTCATGGTCTTCAATTCCAGGTCTTAGCTTAACTTCTTTAACTTCAAAAGTTTTTTGTTTCTTCTTTGCTTCAGCTAATTTCTTTTGGAGTTGATATTTGTATTTACCGTAGTCGATAATCTTACAAACAGGAGGTTTTGCATTCGGGGAAACTTCCACTAAGTCTAATCCTAATTCTGAGGCTTTTTTTAATGCATCTTCGATTTTCAGTACACCCAGCATTTCTCCATTTTCAAGTACTACTCTCACCTCAGCCGAAGAAATAGATTCGTTAATAGCCGGTCCACGATTATTGGTGCGGCTTACCTTATTCATTTACCATCAATTTTATTTACCTATGATTTTTTCATTTATGTAATTCCCGAATTTTTTAAAATAAAGGCATCAGTTGCTCACATTTTCAGAAATACTGCAAGAGTTTTTTATTTTTTTTAAAAAATCCTTTAAATCTAATACTTGTTGATCTTTTTTTCCGAGGGTTCTTAGAGACACAGTTTGTGTATCAATCTCTTTGTGGCCTGCAACTACAATAAATGGAATCTTTTTCACTGCATGTTCTCTGATTTTATAATTTATTTTTTCTTTTCTATCATCAATAATAGTTTCTATTCCTAGTAGTTTTAATTCATCATTAATAAGTTTGATATAATTTAAACAGTCATCATTAATATTTATAAGTGCTACTTGAGTAGGCGCTAACCAATTAGGTAGTTTGCCTGAAAAATTTTCAATTAGAATTCCTATAAATCTTTCAAACGAACCTAAGATTGCTCTATGAAGTATTACTGGTCTGTACTTTTGTCCATCTTCGCCTATGTAGGATGCATCTAATCTTTCTGGTAAAACAAAATCAACCTGAAGAGTACCACACTGCCAATCTCTTCCGATTGCGTCTTTTAAAACAAATTCAAGTTTAGGACCATAAAATGCTCCCTCTCCTTTGTTTAATTCATAAGAATATCCAGCCTCATTGATTGCTTCTCTTAATGCATTCTCAGCTTGATCCCAAACCCCATCTTCTCCTGCTCTGTTTTCTGGTCTATCAGCAAACTTGATTACCACCTCTTCAAAACCAAAATCCTTATAAACTTCCATTAGAAATTTACAGAATTTTTCTGTTTCTGAAACAATTTGTTCTTTTGTACAAAAAATGTGCGCATCATCTTGTGTAAATGCTCTCACTCTCATCAAACCATGTAAAGCTCCGGAGGGTTCATTTCTGTGGCATGACCCAAACTCCGCCATTCGAATTGGTAGGTCTTTATAGCTTTTAATTCCTTGTCTAAAAATTTGAACGTGACATGGACAATTCATAGGCTTAATAGCTAAAGTTTTTTCTTCAGATTCACAAGTAAACATATATTCTCTAAATTTTTCCCAGTGCCCAGATTTTTCCCACAATGATCTATCTACTAGTTGAGGGGTGTTGACCTCATGATAACCATTCTTTTCTAACTTTTTTCTCATATAATTCATAATTTTTCTATATATTTTCCAACCCTTTTTGTGCCAAAAAACTGATCCCGCAGCATGCTCTTGAAAATGAAAAAGATCCAATTCTTTACCTACTTTTCTGTGATCTCTTTTCTCAGCTTCTTCAATCATCATTAGATATTTATTTAATTCATTTTCATTCTTCCAAGCAGTTCCATAAATTCTTTGTAGCATTTCATTTTTGGAATCACCTCTCCAATAAGCTCCTGAAAGTTTCGTTAATTTAAATGCTCCCACAAGATCTAGGGTTGGCAAATGAGGTCCATGACATAAATCAATAAATTGAGAATCTCCCTGGGTATAAATTTGGAAAGACTCAGTTTGTTTTGATTCTTCAATTATTTTAATTTTATAATCTTCGTTTCTATCTTTAAATAATGATATAACTTCTTTTTTCGTATGAAGAGTTTTATAAATATTGGATTTCTCCAATACAATTCTTTTCATTTCTTTTTCAATTACTTCTAAATCTTCTAAAGAAATTGGTTTTTCGAACATCACATCGTAATAGAAACCATTTTCAATTGTTGGACCAATAGCTAATTTAGATTTGGGGTATAAATTTTTAATCGCTCTAGCAAGAACTTGAGCGGCAATTGTATGTCTCATTATTTCAAGACCTTCATCTGTACTGACGGTTATTATAGATATCTCACAATCTTTTAAAATTGGATCGGTTAAATCTTTTTGCTTTCCATCAATTTTTATAGCCACAGCTTGTTTGCTCAAACTTTTAGATATAGTTTTAGCAACATCATAACCAGAAAAACCACCAGGAAATATTTTTTTACTACCATCAGGAAAAGTTATTGAAATTTTTTTAGATCCATTCATGTTAATTAATTTTTGGTTTGAGGTATGATATAATATTTTTTTATTTAATTTTGAAGTTAATTGTTTTTTTCTTCAAGTATAATTGATACAGTTTTATTTACGAGTGCTGAACATTCATTATTATAATTTAAAATAGTGACATGTTTACCTAGTGGAGCGCATAATTGTGGATTAGAAAATTTGGTGAAAAATACTACCAGTTTTCTTTTTGCTAGTGAGCATAGGTGCATTGCTCCAGTATCATTTCCTACAATGCACAAAGAGTCTTTTGATAGAGAAGCCAACTTGCAAACATTAAGTTTTCCGCAAAAATTTATAATGTTAGGAAATTTTTTTTTAATTTCTTCGCATAATTCTAATTCGTCGTTTGCACCTACAATTACAGAGTCAATTTTATGTTCCAATAATTTTTTTGCAACTTCAATAAAAACATCAATAGGAATTCTTTTATTCTTTCTTCTTGCAGAGCCTCCTACAACAAATATTACAAATGATTTCTTTTTTAAACTGTGTTTAAATTTGCTGTCAAATATCCATTTTTCTTCAAATTTAAAAAAATTTTTAATATTAGCTATTTTAAGTTGTTCTCTTTGTCTATCGATTGTGTGCATCAAGTCCCTATTAGGGTTAAAATGAAAATAATCTGAATCATTGACAATACCTGACCATTTAGTAATCTTTTTATCGAAAAGATTACTATAACTAGAAGATCTGTTTGAGGTTTGTAAATCATATACACACATAAACTCTTTAGCATTTAAGTTCTTTTTTAATTTTATTTTGTCCAAGAAATAAAACATAGACCGTTTAATAACTATTATTTGATCAAACCAATTACTTCTTTCAGCAATATCTTTATAAGCAATTTCTGTAATTAAAACTAATTTAGATTTTTTATGAAATTTTCTGATAGAGTACATTGCTGATAAAGACAATATAAAGTCTCCTAGACCTCCAAATTTAACAATTAAAACTTTTTGATTTAATAAGATTTTCATAAATTTTTGTTTCTTTTTTCAACATATCCACCATTTCAAATTTCTCTTTTATTCTTTTTCTAGCAAGATTTCCAATTTTATCTTTTTGATCTTGAGTTAATCTTACTACTTCCATAATTTTCATTGCCAAAATATCTGGATCATTTTCTTTTACTAACCATCCAGTTTTTTTATTAATTACAATGTCCTTAGAACCACCAATGTCAGTTGCTATAATTGGTTTTCCCATTGCACTTGCTTCAGCTGAAACTCTTCCAAAAGCTTCAGGTTCAATCGAAGAAGAAATAACTACATCGGCAGTTGAATAAATTGATGGCATATCCGTTCGGTTTCCTAGACATAGCACATGACTTCCAATGTCTAGTTTTTTAATAAATTTTTTTATTTTTTTTAAATATCCTTTTCTGTTTTGTTCTGATCCGACAATCAACATCAAGAATTCAAAATCGGGATTGTTTAAAGTTAATATTTTAGCAGCTTCTATTGCAACTAGTTGTCCCTTCCATTCCGTTAATCTTCCCGGAAGCAAAATAATATGTTTTTGTTCATTTATAGATATCTCTTTTAAAAAAGACTCTTTTCTAGTCCTAGTAATTGCCTTTAAGTCAAAATATTTTGTATCTATTCCTCTATTGACAATCTTTATTTTTTTTAATTTTTCAGGAAAAAATTTCTTTATTTGAGTGTTGATAAAATCTGATATTGCTATAATTACGTCACCCTCAGTCATAACGCCATTATATTTTCTTTTAAAAAAATTATTGTTTCCACTGTAAGTTCCATGGTAGGTCGTAATCAAAGGAATTCTAAACTTTTTAACAATTTTGTTAAAACAAAAAGCTGGCCATCTGCTCCTTATATGAATTAAATCTGGTTCAATGTGAAGAATAAGATCTACAAAATGCTTTCTTGCTCTAAAAAAATTTATTATACCTTTTTTATTTAAAGGTATTTTAAAATGTTCAACCCCCTTGTGTTTATATTTTTCAGACATGTCACCTCCAGATGAAACTATAATTGATCTATAACCTTTTTCTTTCAAAAATTTTGCTATATCAAGTGTTCCTCTTTCCACTCCACCTCCAGATTGTTCTAATGAGGGTAAAATTTGAATAATTGTCTTCATTGAATTCATATTACTTTTTCCTCAATTTTTTAAAAGCTTAAAAATTTCATTTAGTCCAACTTTATAATCCTTTTTTCTTGGTCGCCAATTTAATTTATCTTTAAATTTCTTATTTGATACTCTTTTGTTTTCTGTATAAAAACTCCTTGTCATTTCTGAAACTTTCGAATCACTAAGTTCTATATACTTTGGTTTTTTCTTTTTTAAGAGTTCAAAAGCATATGATGTAACCTCATCGCTTGGACAAGGATAATCATCTGTTAAATTAAAAATCTCTCCTGGAGTAGGTTTTTTAATACTAAATTGAAGTGCAGTTGCAATATCTTCAACGTGAATCCTTGAAAAAAATTGATCTTTTTTTTTTATAAAGTTTAAATTATCAGTATTAATTCTTTCAAAAATTGATCTTTTAGGACCGTAAATACCAGGTAATCTAAAAATATGAATGGGAAGTTTGTGCTCTGAAAAAAGGTTTAAATACTGTTTTTCAGCTGTTATTCTATTTAGTGACCTTTTATTTTTAGTCTTTAACTCTGATTTTTCATCCACCCAATTACCTCCATGGTCTCCATAAACACCAGTTGTCGACAAATATCCTAGCCATTTTAAAGAATTTAAATTTATTAAATCTTTTTTTATATGATGGAAAGGTATATCCCCGTAATCGTTTGGAGGGATAGAATTTAAGATATGAGTTACATTTTGTAGGATTGAATTTTTATCATTTAAAAATTGTTGAAAAGCATATCTTTTTACAAACTCAAAATTAAAATACTTAATTTTAAAAGGTACTTGATTATGTACACCTATGATTTCAAATTTATTTTGAATTAAAGGGGTGAGAAATTCTGTGCAATATCCTGCTCCCAGAAAAAGCATCTTCATTTATGCTCTGCCATTATTCTTTCTCTAATCCAATCATAAGCTGGATGATTAGTTAACTCCTTGTGCCACACAATCTTTGTGTATCTTTTTTCTAATTCTAAAGGAAGTTCAACCATAGAAAAATTATATATGTTAGCTAGTCTCTTGGCAGTTTTAGAGGGTAATGTGAGTATTAAATCACTGTTTTTCAGAACATTCGGACATAAAGTAATTAAATCAATTCTGACAGCAATATTCCTTTCCAACTCCAACTGATTTAATGCTCTATCAACTGGCGATATTGGAGCGCCTGTTGGGGCAACCCTAAGATGTTTAGATGCTAAATATTGATCAATTGATAGTTTTTTTTCTTTAGAAAATTGATGCTCTTTTCTCATCATGCATAAAAATCTTTCTTCGAATAAAACTTTAGATCCGAATCTTGAAGGGATAGATTCAAATCTCCCTATAGCATAGTCGATTTCATTGAAGTCAAGAAGTTTTAAGGCATCACTACCTTGATCAGAAATTACCGATAGGCGAGAATTTGGAGAATTTTTTTCTAAGAAACTTACTAAATTAGGAAGAAGTAGTGGTCCGATGTCATCTGACATGGCTAATCGAAATAATTTTCTTGAAGATAAAGGGTCAAATTTTATATCCGTTAATGTTGATTCCAAACTAGATAAAGCAATTTGTATTGGTAATGAAAGTTCTACAGCTCTTGGAGTTGGTCTCATACCTTTTGGCCCTCTTATAAACAACTCATCTTTCATTAAATACCTAAGCCTATTTAAAGCATTACTCATAGCTGGTTGTGTAATCCCAACTTTTGAACTGGCTTTAGTTACATTTCTTTCTTCATACAAGGTTCTAAAAACTACTAAAAGATTAAGGTCAAATTTATTAATATTCATAAAAGAAATGATATAGTATTTTAATATTATTTAATACTATATAATAAAAATATAATATATGCTACGATGTGGTAATGTATCTGTTTATAGCTATATATTGTTTTATTCAGGGATTTACTGAGTTTTTGCCTATAAGTTCACAAGCACATTTAATAGTTTTTAATAATTTTTTCGAATTAGAAATAAATGAATTGTCCTTAAGAAGTATAAATATAATGGCTCATTTTGGATCATTGCTTGCTATTGTTGCTTATTATTTTAAAGATTGTCTAAAACTAGCTCTATCATTTAAAAATTTTTTTCAAAGCTACTTAGATCCCTACACAATTCTTCTCAACAATATTATTTACGCTAGTCTGCCAATTTTTTTTATTGGCTATTTTGTAGCTAATCAAATATCAACAAATTATTTAGAGTCTCTCACACTCATTGGGTGGGTTTCAATTATATTTGGTGTTTTGCTCTATTATATTGATAAATACTGCCTACGGATTAAACATCTCGACAGAATAGGTTTAAAATCCTCATTAATAATTGGTTTCTTTCAATCTTTAGCAATAATTCCAGGAATTAGCAGATCTGGAGCTGTGCTAACTATAATGAGATTTTTTGGATTTACTAGATCTGATTCTGTTAGATTTTCAAATTTTTTAAGTATACCAGCAATTAGCGGCGCAACTATTTATCTTATTTTCAATTTAAAGTCTGAATATGATTATGTTGATTATTTTAGTTTTTATAATCTGTTAATTATTTTTTTAAGTTTTTTATTTTCAATATTTTTTATTCATTTCTTAGTTACGTGGGTACAAAAGTCTTCTTTAGCTTTGTTCATGTGGTATAGAATTATATTTGGTACACTTATTATTTTTTATACAAGTATAGATTTAGGTGATGTAGGTTGGAACAATTACTTCCAATGATTTTGGATTTCTAATATGCTTTGACAAGTTTAAATAACCAGTTTTTGAAATATTATCTTTTTTAAGTAATTTGACTTGATCTTTAGTTAGTATTGGATGTTGGAACTTTTCCATTAAAGATGCTAAAAGATTAGCTACAAAAAATGGGACTGGTATACACAGCCTTCTAACTTTTTTATATTTTAATATTATCTTGATTATTTCTTTAAAATTCAAAATATTTGGACCAGCAAGATTATATATTCTAGATTTATGATTTATTGTTTTTATAATAAATTCTGCTAAATCTCCAACATATATAGGTTGGAATAAGGTGCCCTCAGAAAAATTTAATATTGGTAAAAACTTTTTTTTAAAGATAATTTTTGGATCACCAATAATTGGAAGGAATGGTGAAAGATTGGATATTTTTGCAAACAAATTAATAAAATTGTCTTCTTTTCCAAAAACGACGCTTGGTCTAATAATATTAGCATCAGGAAATTCAGATTTTAAATTTTTCTCTCCTAAAAATTTTGATTTTGCATAATGTGATTGTGTATTTTTTTCAACACCTAGTGCCGAAATATGTATTACATTGCTAACACCTTTTTGTTTTGATGCCCTTCCAATAATACCAGGCAATTCGCCATGAATATTGTCAAATCTTTGAAATTTATTTTCATACAATATTCCAATTAAATTTATCACAATGTCTGAACCACTGATCTTTTCAGAAATGCTTTTTTCTGAAAAATTATTAAGTTTGATGATTTCTATTTGACCCAAATTACCCAGAAATTTTAAATTTTTAACTTTTTTAAAATTTCTAGAAACTACTTTTATAGTACATGAAAATTTTGATAACCTAGAAATCAAATATTTACCAATAAAACCTGAACCTCCAAAGATCACAATTTTTTTTCCGTTAAGACTAATACTCATAAAAATATCTGGTTAATTGGATAATAAAGTTGTATTTTGCTTATTAAATATAAACTTTTTAATAAAAAATGAAATCATTAAAATTAAACCATAAAGATTTTTATATCTATGATAACGATTTGCCACAAGATTTTAGACCTGGTACTTCTATAGCTATTGATTCTGAAACCACTGGTCTTTCGTTAGTAAGAGACAGACTTTGCTTGTTACAACTTTCTTACGAAAAAAATAGTTGTCACATAGTCAAATTTGATTCTGGTTTTTTCAATAAAGATACTTCTCCTAAAAATTTAATTAAATTATTGAAAAACGATAAAGTAGAAAAAATTTTTCATTATGCTAGATTCGACTTAGCAATGATAAAGAAATTCTTAAAAATCGAATGCAAAAATATTTTCTGTACAAAAGTAGCCTCAAAACTTGTAAGAACATATACAGATAAACATGGTTTAAAAGAACTCTGTAAGGAGCTGTTAGAAGTTGAATTAAGTAAAACACAACAATCCTCTGATTGGTCTCAAAGTACTCTTTCAAATAACCAAATTAAATATGCTGGTTCCGATGTATTTTATCTTATTGATATAAAAAAAAAATTAATTGAAATGTTACAGAGAGAAAATAGATTGGATCTAGCATATAGAATATTTGATTTTATAAGTACTAGAGTAGACCTAGATTTACTTGGATGGGATCAAAACGATATATTTTCACATTCTTAAAATGATAGAAATTCAAACTGGAAAAATTGTGATTGATACTGAGATTAAAGCTCTAGTTAAATTGAGAGATGCACTGTCTAACGAATTTAAAGAAGCAATAAATATTTTAAAAAATACTAGAGGAAAAATAGTAGTTTCTGGAATTGGAAAAAGTGGTCATATTGCAAAAAAAATTTCTTCAACACTTTCTTCAATTGGGTCCTCCTCCTTTTTTATTCATCCTGCTGAAGCTAATCACGGGGACTTAGGCATGATAACTAAAGATGAATGTTTAATCTTAATTTCAAATTCTGGTGAGACTGTGGAATTGTCTAATCTAATCGTACATAGCCAAAAACTAAAGGTTCCAATTATCTCAATTACGAGTGAAAGAAAAAGCACGTTGGCAAAGAAAAGTGATGTGTGTTTAGAAATTCCAAAAAATATTGAAGCATGTCCACTAGAATTAGCTCCAACTAGTTCGACTACTTCTTCACTAGTCTTAGGGGACGCATTAGCAATAACGCTTTTAGAAAAAAATGATTTTACTAAAAAAAAATTTTCTGCTTTGCACCCAGGGGGCAAACTAGGCAGATTGCTTTTAAGAGTTAAAGATATCATGAAAGTTGGGGATGAGATACCCATTGTAAAGAAGAGTCAAGAAATGGGAGAAGCCTTGATTGAAATTACCTCTAAAGGTCTTGGTTGTGTAGGAATAATATCAGATAAATCTGGAGATTTAGTTGGTATAATCACCGATGGTGACTTAAGGAGACATATGGACAAGAAATTCTTAGAAAAAAAAATTGAAAATGTAATGACCAAAAACCCAAAAACCTTGAGCGGAAATGAATTAATTGCTGATGCTTTAAGTTTAATGAACAAAAAGTCAATAACTAACTTTTTTATTACTGAAAAAATGAAGCCAGTTGGTGTTTTACATGTTCACAATATTTTAAAATTTTAATATTATATGAGCTTAGATTATAGTTTTTACATTAATTCTCTTAAAAAAATACTTTTCTTTGTTTCATTTATTCTTTTGATATCAATATTCTTAAACAAAGCTGTACAAAAATTTAATCACAAAGAATTAAATTTTGATGTAGTGACAACAAATGAAGAGCAAGTAGTAATTAGTCCTAAATTCATAGGCTTAGATAAAAATAAGAAACCATTTATAATCAGAGCAGAGACGGCAAAAAAAGATTTAAATAATGAAAATCTTTACAAATTAGAAATGCCTTCAGGAGAAATAATTAATAATGATGGTGAAAAAATTTTTTTAAAAAGTGAGTTGGGTAATTTTGATCAGAAAAATCAACAAATTTTTTTATATGAAAATGTTCTGCTAAATAATTTAGATGGGTTATCTTTTAAGACGCAAGCTGCAAATATAGATCTTAATACAAATAATATATATGGTGATAAGGAAATTATTGGCAAAAATAATAAGGGAAATATTAAGTCTAAGGGCTTTTCAATTACTGAAGAAGGAAATAAGATAATTTTTACTGGTATTACAAAACTTATGATTAAATAGATTATGAAAATAACATTACTAAATATCTTTATTTTTATTTATGTAATTAGTTTTTTTGAGAAACCGTTACTTTCAAAAAATAAAAATAATATTGATAAAACTCCAATTGAAATTTACGCTGAAGGAGGAATTGAATGGAATAAAAATAAAAAAGTTTATATTGCAAAAAAAAATGCAGAAGCAACGAAAGGAAAGTTAAAAGTTAAAGCAGACTTGCTTGAAGCTTATTATGATGAAAGTTCTGATAAGAATAGCGACATAAAAACTTTAAATGCGCTTGGCAATGTTCTTATTAATGATAATGAAACAATTATTAAAGGAGGTAAAAAAGCATCCTATAATATAAGAAAAGATCACTTTATTGTGTTTGGGAAAAAAATAAGCTTGGTTTCTCAGAACGATAGTGTTTCATCAAATCGTAAACTAGAATTCTGGAAAAGTAAAAATATTGCAATTGCAACTGGAGAAGCAGAGGCAATTAGAGATTCAAAGTATGTGATCAATGCTGACAAACTTGTGACACATCTCAAAACGCTTAAGGATGGAAATTATGAAATAAAAAAGATAATAGCTTACAATAAAGTTATAATTAAAACCAATAATGAGATAGCATATAGTGACAAGGCATTATATAATAAAGATTCTGAGATTTGTAAATTATTTGGTAACGTTAAACTTAAAAAAGGAGAAAGTTTTCTTACAGGTGAGTATGCTGAAATGAACTTAATAAACGGAATAAGTAAACTTTTACCTTATCCTGGTAACAAAATAAGAGAACAAGAAAATAGAGTTAAAGCACTTATAAATACAGATGGAAATGAATGATATTCAGAAACCTTTCTTAGCTATATCAAATCAAGGGTTAAAAGCTAACAACATTTCAAAATATTTCGAAAAAAAACGTGTTTTGAATAATATATCTCTCGATCTTAAAAAAGGTGAATCTGTAGCAATTCTTGGTCCAAATGGAGCTGGAAAAACAACCTTGTTTTATATATTGATGGGCTTAATAAAACCTGATTTTGGTGAGATATTCTTGCATGATAAAAAAATAACTAAACTTCCAATGTACAGAAGAGCCAGACTTGGCCTTGGTTACTTACCTCAAGAATCATCTGTTTTCAGAGGACTTAATGTTGAGGAAAACATTATGTCTATTCTTCAAATTTCAAACTATAATGAGATTGAACAAAATAAAAATCTAGAAAAATTATTAAGTGAATTTGGTATAGAACATCTACGGTTTGCTTCATCGTTGTCTCTCTCAGGTGGTGAGAGAAGAAGGCTCGAAATTGCAAGATGTTTAGCCTCTAACCCTAATTTTATTTTACTTGACGAACCACTAGCCGGGATTGATCCTATAGCTGTAAACGAAATAAAAGAGCTCATTTCAAACTTAAAAGAAAGAAATATTGGTCTGCTAATAACTGACCATAATGTTAGGAGTACTTTGGAAATGGTGGATAGAGCATATATCATTTATGACGGAAAAGTTATTTCAGAAGGAACACCTAATAGTATAATTAACAATAATGAAGTTCGAAGAGTTTATCTTGGAGATTCATTTTAATTTTATGAATAATATTTTAATTTCAGGAAAACAAACAAAACTAGGCAAAGCACTTACCCAGTATGTTTCTGAAAATCTTCACTCCTCACTTTCAAAATATTTTAAATCATATGTATCAGCAAATGTACTTTTTTCTAAAAGTAACAACAATTTTAATTGTGAAGTAAATATTCACGTTGAAAAAACAACATATGTTCAAAGCCATGGGAATAGTAATGATGCTTATGGATCATTTAACATTGCTAACGAAAAAATTAAAAAAAGAATTAGAAGATATCATAAAAAATTAAATGATCATAGAATTCGTTCTAAGAAATCTCTTAAAAATAACGCATATCAATATATTATTAAGAACCCAGAAAGTGCAAAAAGTATAGAAGACATCGATAATCCATTAATCATAGCAGAGACGGAATTCTTGATAAAAACCCTATCAGTCAGTGAAGCTTTGATGTTGATGGAATTAAACGATCAAAATCTTATTTTTTTTAGAAACCAAAAAAATAAAAGATTAAATGTTCTTTACAAAAGAAAAGATGGTAACATTGGCTGGATTGATTCAAAATCTATAAGAAATTAAAATGAAAATATCAGATATAATTCCTTTAAAAAATATTTTCCTAGACATTAATGCTTCGAGTAAAAAAGCATTGTTTAAATTGATATCAAAAAAAATATCAATAAGATTTAAAATTGATCAAAATGAAATCTTAGATAATTTAAATCAAAGAGAAAAATTGGGCTCGACAGGGATAGGAAATGGTATTGCAATACCTCATAGCAAAATAAAAGGTATTAAAAAATTATTCTCTCTTTTTTTAAGATCAAAAAGTCTTGTTGATTTTTCAGCAAGTGATTCAAAAGGGGTTGATATTATTTTTGTTATCATAGCTCCAGAAACCGCAACAACCGAACATTTACTTGCTTTATCAGAAATATCAAAGTTTCTCAAAATTCAAGGTGTGATTGAAAAATTAAGAAAACTAAAAACAAATAAAGAGATTCACCAACTCCTTATTCAAGTCAATGGAGACTTATAGGTTCTAATCCGGATTGTAAAATAGCAGCTAAAGCTGTATCTTTTGTCTCAAATGCAGCCAACAAAGTTCCATCAGCACCATAAACAGAAAATATATCGGTCTTATAACTATCTTCTGAATGAAGTTCTTTTTTAATAAACGCAAAACCATTGTGGCCATATTCAAAAAAATTCTTTTCAAAGTTTTTATTTTTTTTTTCTAAATCATTCATCGTATTTTTTCTTCTTTAGGTTGAGGTTTATAAGATTTTTATCTTTTTTTCTGGAAGAATCAGAAATTTCAATTTTTTTTGATTCTTCCTGAGGTACAGGTTGAGTAAGATCAATAAAAAGCAAACCATTTTCCATTGATGCACCTTCAACTTTAATTCCATCAGCCAGAATGAAATTCCTTTGGAATTGCCTAGTTGCTATGCCTCTATGAATAAATATTCTATCATTATTGGGTTCAGACCTACTTCCGTGTATTAAAAGCTGATTTCCTTCTAAACTAATTTCAAGATCTTTTTTTGTAAATCCAGCAACTGCTATTGATATCCTTAATATTTGTGCAGAAATCTGTTCTATGTTATAGGGGGGATAAGAGTCTGATGATAGTTTACTAATCCTATCAACAGTTCTTTCAAACTCATCAAAGCCAAGTAAAAAAGGGCTATTAAAAAGTGATAATCTTGTCAATTCATCCTCAATCAGTTCAAGAGCGATATGTTAAGACCTATAAAAAGCATCTATTATTAAAATATAATTTCTGCATAAAATTTCAACCAAAAAAAAAAATTGGTGGAGCTGGTCGGGATTGAACCGACTACCTTCTGAATGCCATCCAGACGCTCTCCCAAATGAGCTACAGCCCCCAACTGACTAAAAACAAAAATAGCTCTTGTTGAAACTTAATAAACTATCTTTTCAATTTATTTAATGCTCGAAAACAAACTAAATAAAAGAAATGCAAAATTTATTAATTTTCCTCTCTATCTTTTTCAATATCAATAATGTTTTCAACATTTTCATCGTCCTCATCAATTACTTCCTCAGAAACAACTGATTCTTCGTCAACTTCAATACCTTCTATATCAAGATCATTGTTTTCAACTACATTATTAGCATTTTCATTTTGTTGTTCTTTTATTACTTTTGGTGGTCTCCCTCTTTTTGATATGTTGGTAAGCATATTCACATCTGATCCACAGCTTGGACACACAAGCGGCATTTTGTTGAAATCAAAAAAAAGTGTTTCACAACTTATGCACTTTCTTTTTGTACCCTTATTAATATTATTTAAATTCAAATTATCCCCTTAGTCTATTTACATTATTTTTAATTGTTCTATTTTAATTTATATGAGAAAAATTAATACTCTTAAATCTTACAAAAGTAAATCCCTCATTGGAATTATTAATATACCTGGAGATAAATCTATATCACAAAGAGCTGTTATTTTTGCCTCACTATGTTTTGGGTTAACAAAAATTTTTGGGTTACTTAAATCAAAAGATGTCTTGAGTACAGTCAATGCTCTAAAAAATTTAGGTGTAAAAGTTAAATTTAACTCTGATATATGTGAAATTTCAGGAACTGGTGGAACTTTTAAAAAACCAAAAAAACCTTTAGATCTTGGTAACTCAGGGACTGGGGTTAGACTATTAATTGGTATGTTATCATCGAAAAATATTGAAACAACTTTTGAAGGCGACAAATCTTTATCAAAGAGACCAATGTTAAGAGTTATTAAACCCCTCGAAAAGTTTGGTGCTAAATTCAAAAGTAATAAAGGAAGACTTCCAATAAAAATACTTAAGTCAGATTATTTAAGTCCGTGCACAGTATACGAAAAAATTGGTTCTGCCCAAGTAAAATCTGCATTAATTTTATCAGCGTTGAATTTAAATGGAACTACAATAATTAATGAAGTAGTACCCTCAAGAGATCATACCGAAAATCTTCTTAAATATTTAGGTGCTGATATTAAAATAAAAAAGAAGAAGTTAGAAAAAAAAATTATTGTTAATGGTCCGCAAACTTTAAGTAGAAAAAAAATTAAAATTTGTGGGGATTTTAGCTCGGCATCCTTTCTTATAGTTGCCGCAATGATTTGTAAAAGTAGTAAAATAGTTTTAAAAAGCGTTGGGATAAACTATTTTAGAATAGGTTTATTAGAAGTTCTTAAAAAAATGAATGGTAAATTTAAAATACTAAAAAAATGGACTGAAAATGGCGAGCAAGTAGCTGATCTTGAAATTAAATCATCAAGTTTAAAAGGGATAAAAGTTTCAGGAGATATTTCTACAAGGCTTATAGACGAATACCCTATTTTATTTGTTGCGGCTTCATTTGCTAAAGGTACAACTGAATTTATAAATTTGAAAGAATTAAGATATAAGGAAAGTGATCGACTTTCTGCGATGTCTGAAGCGTTGGAAAAATCTGGAGTTAAATTGAAGCAAGAAAAGGATTATATAAAGATTTTTGGTTCAAAAAAACAGAATGGGGGTGTGAAAATTAAAACATATAATGATCATAGAGTGGCAATGTCTATGCTAGTTTTTGGACTTGCATCAGATGAACCAATTAAAGTTGATGACATTAGTATGATTAAAACATCATTTCCTAATTTTGCAGAACTATTAAAAAAAATTGGGGCAAAAATTAAGTATGTTCAAAAATAAAAAACCTGTAGTTGCAATTGATGGGACTTCGAGTTCTGGGAAAGGAACTTTGGCAAAAAGTATTGCTGTTGCAACAAACTTCGATCATTTGGATACAGGTTCTTTGTACAGGTATTTAGCTCATCTAAGTGTTGTAAAAAAACAGAATATAGAAGAAATTATTTCTAAAAATCCAAAAATAAATTTATTAGACTTGTGCAAATTAGACCTTAGAAAAGAATCAATTAGCAAGGAATCTTCAATTATTGCCCAAAAAAAGATTGTAAGAAATTTTTTAATTAAATTTCAACGAGAGTTCGCTAATAATCCTCCCAAAGGATTTGGATCAGTAATTGATGGCAGAGATATATCAAGTAAAATAATACCTTGTGCAGAAATCAAATTTTTCGTTGATGCTAACATACAAACAAGAACTAATAGAAGAATAAATGAGATTAAAAAAAATAAAACATCTAAACCTGTATTCCAGGAAATTTATACCCAGCTATTGGAAAGAGATAAAAGAGATAAAGAAAGAATAGAATCTCCACTAGTAATAACTCAAGATTCTATTTATATCGATACTTCTGACTTGAAACCAGATGCTGTTCTAGAAATTGCACTTTCTAAATTTCAAAGTATTTTTCCAAATATGCCAATTAAACATTGCACTTAATAAGAAAATTTTGTAATTGTATGTTTGAGATTTAAAATATGACAGTTGCAAACGAAAATAATTTTAGTGATTTACTTGAACAAAGTTTGACAGGCTTTAATAAAAAAGAAGGTCAGATCGTTAAAGGAACAGTTTTATTTGTTAAAAATGACAGTGTTGTCATTGATGTTGGGTTAAAATCTGAAGGAAGAATACCTATCAGAGAATTTTTCTCCCCAGGTGAGGAACCGAACATCAAACCTGGTGATAAGTTCGACGTTTTATTAGAAAAGCTTGAAAATAAAGAGGGTGAGGCGATGCTAAGCCGTGAAAAAGCTAGAAAAGAAGAGTCTTGGATTAACCTTGAGAAATGCCTTCAATCTAAGGAACAAGTTACCGGAGTAATAACTGGAAGAGTAAAAGGTGGTTTCACAGTAGATATCAATGGTGCCGTTGCTTTTTTACCAGGTAGTCAAGTGGATTTAAGACCTATAAATGACATCTCGCCACTGATAAATAAGCCTCAACCAATGTTAATTCTAAAAATGGATAAATTTAGAGGAAATATTGTCGTATCGAGAAGAGCTATACTTGAGGAATCAAGAGAAGCAGACAGATCGAAACTTCTTTCTGACATAGATGAGGGTTCAAAACTCAAAGGTATAGTTAAAAATATTACAGATTACGGGGTTTTTGTTGACTTAGGTGGTATGGATGGTTTGCTTCATGTTACTGATCTTTCATGGGAGAGAGTAAACCATCCATCAGAAGTACTAAAGGTAGGTGACGAAATTAATGTGCTGGTAATAAAATACGATAAAGAAACAAAAAGAATTAGCTTAGGGATTAAACAGTTAACAGAAGATCCTTGGAGTGATATTAAAAAGGATTATAAAGTAGGGGAAAAAATAAGAGCCAAAATATCAAATATAACAGATTATGGAGCTTTTGTGGAGTTAAAAAAAGGCGTTGAAGGTCTTATCCATGTTTCAGAAATGAGTTGGACTAATAAAAATGCAAACCCGAATACCATTATTTCTGTCAACGACGAAGTTGATGTGAAAATTCTTGAGGTTGACATTGAAAAAAGACGCATAAGTCTCGGTTTGAAACAATGTCAAGAAAATCCGTGGGAATCATTTTCTAAAGAAAATAAAGTTGGGGATGTCATCGAAGGAAAAATAAAAAATATAACTGAATTTGGAATATTCATTCAACTTCCAAAAGAATTAAATGGGATGATACATTTATCTGACATTAGCTGGGACAAATCTGGAGAAGATGCTATTAAGGATTTCAAACAAGAAGATATTGTTAAATCGAAAATTTTAGATATCGACATCGAAAAAGAAAGAATATCATTAGGTATCAAGCAACTTATAAAGTCAAAAAACAATACATCTGAATTAATTGGTAAAATTTTCACTACGGTTATAAAAAGAATCGAAGAAAATGAAATAGAAGTACTAATAAATGATAAAGATAAAGGAATAATTAAAAAATCAAATTTAGCAAAGATTAGATCTGAGCAAAAAACTTCAAGATTTGCTGTTGATGAAAAAATCGATGCTAAGGTTATTGGATTCAATAAAAAAACTAAAGTTTATGACCTATCAATCAAAGAAGTCGAAATTGCAGAAGAAAAGGAAGCACTCAAGCAGTATGGATCATCATCGTCTGGAGCTAGTTTAGGTGACATACTTGGTGCAGCACTCGAAAGTAAAAAAGACGATATAAAGAAAAAGCCTGAAAAGGATAAATAATTTGAAAAATATTCATTTTGATGATTTTTTAAAGCAAAGAAGAAAAAAATTAATCAGAGGTTTATTATTTTTTGTAACCTTTATATTAATATTATTTTTCTTAAATCTTTTTTTAAAAAAAGAATCTCCATTTATAGCAAAGCTATCAATAGATTCAATTATAATGAATAATCCTGAATTTATCAGAAAACTTGATTCATTAAAAAATAATAAAAATTTAAAAGCAGTGTTAGTTGACGTTAACAGTCCAGGAGGTACAGTTGTAGGTAGTAGAGAGATTTATAACAACTTAAAAAAAATAAGTGAAAATATCCCTGTTGCTATTTCCATGAAAGAAGTAGCAGCTTCAGGAGGTTATATGGTAGCGCTGGCAGGAAATAAAATATTTTGTTACGAAGGTACAATAACTGGCTCAGTTGGTGTGATAATGCAATCTGTAAATATAGAAAAACTTCTTCAATCTTTAGGAATTGAGCCCGTTATTTTTAAAAGTGGTGAACTTAAGGCAAAACCAAATCCAGTTGAGGGTCTAAATTCTAATGAAAAAGATATAATACAAAACGTAATAAAAAGTATTCATGAAAGTTTCCTTACAATGGTTAAGAACAACAGAAAAATTTCTGAAGATAACCTAAAAATTATCTCTGATGGAAGAATTTTTACAGGAATTGAAGCCAAAAAGATTAATCTAGTAGATGAAATTGGAAGTGAAAAAGATGCACTTGATTGGTTGAAAACAGAAACTAGTGTAGAGAAAGATATAGACGTAATCAAAATTGAGAGTGAAACAAATTTTTCGAATATTTTAGATATTTTGTCATTAAAAAGTATACTTAAAAAGAAGATTGCGACAAGTAATGGATTGTTTGCTATATGGGCGCCATATTATGAATAAGTCTGAATTAATAAACTTTTTATCTGAGAAATTCAAACATTTACCAAGTAGAGAGATTGAAAAAATGTTCGAAAAAATAATTTCAAGCTTCTCTGATTCTCTCGCTAATGGTGAAAGAATTGAAATAAGGAATTTCGGCTCCTTTTCTATAAAAAATAGAGAAAAACGAGAAGCTAGAAACCCAAAAAGTGGTGCGAAAATCTTTGTAGAATCAAAAAAATCGATTCATTTTCGGTCAAGTAAAGTAATGAAAAAGATTCTAAATGAAAAATAGTATTAGAAAACTTTTCAATTTTTTTTTTTGTTAATAATACTTATTTTTTTAATCCCGTTTTCAATTGCAAATAAAAAAGCAGTCCTTATAAAGCTATTTCCTTTTTCTTACGAAATTGTTATACCCTTGTATTTGTTAATAATAGGAATTTTTTTTATTGCTTTTATTTTTGGGTATGTTTTTTCTAAAATTACGAATTTTAAGTTAAAAAAAGATGGAAAGTAAAAAATATATTTACTGTGCACTCGATTTCAAAAAGATAGAGGAATGCGAAAAAATTTTAGTGAAGATAAAAAATTATATTGGAGGTATAAAATTAGGTCTTGAATTTTTTATTGCTAATGGACTTCTCGGTGTTCAAGCTTTGAAGAAATATGATCTTCCAATTTTTTTAGATCTTAAGCTTAATGATATTCCAAATACTGTAGAAAAAGCAATTGAATCTGCATTAATCGCTAATCCAGATATGATAACAGTTCATATGAACTGTAACTACCTTGTTTCTAACTCTATTAGAAAAAAAATAAAAAATATAAAATTAATAGGTGTAACTTTACTAACTAGTTTAAACGATAATGACTTAAAAAAACTTGGTATTCACGAAAATAGTGAACAATACGTAAACAGACTCGTGAAAATTGCTATTAAAAATAAGTTTGACGGAGTTGTTTGTTCTCCTAACGAATTAGACATATTAAAAAATATTTTACCAAAGAATTTCATTATGATTACTCCCGGAATCAGGCTCAGTAATAAAATCAGAGATGACCAAAAGAGAATAATGAGTCCAGGAGAAGCAGTCAAGAATGGAGCAAATATAATTGTTGTAGGTAGACCTATAACAAAATCTAAAAACCCTGTTAAAATTGTAAAAGATATAATAAAAGATATAGAAGTTTATAAAAATTAAAATGTCATTAAAAATAAAAATTTGTGGTATAAATTCAAAAGAGAGTTTTTTGGCTTCAGAAAAAGCTGATTACATTGGTTTTGTTTTTTTTCCTAAATCCCCAAGATTTATTAATGCAGAGACTGCAAAAGAATTATCTAATTTACGTTCTAAGAACCAGTCAATTGTAGGATTATTTGTTAATACAGATGAAAAAGTTATTGAATATATTACTGAATATGTGGATTTAGATTACATTCAACTGCATGGACAAGAAAATATTAATCAAATAAAGAATATAAAAGGCAGAACAAAAAAACCAGTTATAAAATCCTTGCCTGTATCTTCTAAGGAAGATGTTGAAAATCACAAAGATTATTTAAAGATTTGTGATATGTTGCTTTTTGATACGATGCCGTGTGAAAATGATTTGCCTGGTGGAAATGGAAAAAACTTTGACTGGAGGATACTAAAAGATTTTAAATCAAAAAATGATTGGATGCTTGCAGGAGGTATAAATATTGAAAATGTTAAACAAGCCGTTGAAATAACAAAGGCGCCAATTATAGATTTGTCTTCAGCCTTAGAAATTAAACAAGGACAGAAATGTCCAAAAAAGATTAAAAAATTTCTTAATTATGCTAAATCTAATAGGATGTTAACATGAAAAAAAAAATAAATTATAATCAATATCCAGACGAATCTGGTCATTTTGGAAAGTTTGGAGGACGGTTTGTTGCAGAAACATTGATGCCATTAATTCTTCAAGTTGAACAGGAATACAAAAAAGCAAGAAAAGATCCAAAATTTAAAAAAGAATTAAATTACTATTTAAAGCATTATGTTGGCAGACCTAGTCCTCTTTATTTTGCTGAAAGGATTACAAAAAAAATCGGTGGCCCAAAAATATATTTTAAAAGAGATGAATTAAATCATACGGGTGCTCACAAAATTAATAACTGTGTTGGTCAAATATTACTTGCGAGAAAGATGGGAAAAAAAAGAATTGTTGCAGAGACGGGAGCTGGTCAGCATGGTCTTGCAACGGCAACTGTTTGTGCTCTTTTTGATCTAGAATGTTTAGTCTATATGGGTGAAGAAGATATAAAGCGTCAGGCTCCAAATGTTTTTAAAATGAAGCTGTTAGGGGCAAAGATTATACCAGTTAATTCTGGTACATCAACTTTAAAAGATGCCATGAATGAAGCACTGAGAGATTGGGTATCCAACGTTACAGATACTTTTTATGTTATAGGAACTGTGGCGGGTCCTCATCCCTATCCATTGATGGTAAGAGATTTTCAATCAGTTATTGGCAAAGAAGCAAAGAAACAAATTTTAAAGGCTGAAAAAAGACTTCCAACTCATTTAATTGCTTGTATTGGGGGGGGGTCTAATGCATTAGGTCTTTTCTATCCATTTCTAAAAGAAGAAAAAATAAAAATTATAGGTGTTGAAGCTGGTGGATATGGTATTTCCTCGAACAAACACGCCGCTTCTATCTTAAAAGGCAAGCCAGGTATTCTTCATGGAAATTATACTTATCTTCTTCAAGACAAGAACGGTCAGATATTAGATGCACATTCGATATCCGCTGGACTTGATTACCCCGGAATTGGTCCAGAACATTCTTGGTTAAATGAGGTAGGTAGAGTTGAATATGTTAGTTCAACAGATACTGAAGCTTTGGATGCTTTTCAACTGTGCTCTAAATTAGAAGGTATTATTCCTGCTTTAGAACCATCTCATGCATTGGCTTATATATTTAAGTCATATAAAAAATTTAAAAAGAATGATCTTATAATTATGAATATGTGTGGTAGAGGTGATAAAGATATTTTTTCTGTATCAAAAAAATTGAACTTTGACCTTAAAAGCTTTTAATGGATAGAATTACAAAAAAATTTAAAGAGTTAAGAGGCCAAAAAAAAAAAGCATTGATAGGATTTGTTTCTGCCTTTGATCCCGACTATAAAATTTCGAGAAAAATAATTAATAACATGCCTTCTTACGGAGTAGATATTATTGAGGTAGGTTTGCCATTTTCAGATCCGATGGCTGATGGGCCTACGATTCAAAGATCTAGTTTAAGAGGAATAAAAGCAGGTTTTAATTTGAACAAAACATTTGATTTAATAAAAGATTTCCGAATAACTAACCATCATACACCTATAATTTTTATGGGTTATTTTAATACCTTATTTCAATATGGAATAAAAAAATTTTTTTCAAAAGCAAACAAAAGCGGTGTTGATGGTGTTATTTTAGTTGATTTACCTCCAGAAGAAGATGGTATAATCTTAGATTACTTAAGAAAAGAAAAAATTAGTATTATAAGACTTTTAACCCCAACAACAGATAAAAAAAGATTTAAAACAATTATTAATGCAGCAAGTGGTTTTCTATATTACGTTTCAATAATGGGAATTACAGGCACTAAAAAACCATCAATAGAGCATTTGAAGAAAAAAGTGAGAGATATTAAAAAAAAAACATTATTACCGTTGGTTGTTGGCTTTGGGATAAACGAAAGAAAGCAAGTTGAGGCAATTTGTAAATTTGCAGATGGCATCGTTGTAGGATCTTCAATAGTAAAAATCATTGAGGGATTCTCTAAAAAAAAATATAATGAAGCAATTATGATAGATAAAATAAATAAATTTATAAAATCCCTGAGTGATGGTTGCTATTTAAAAAGTTAATGTGATATGAACTGGATAACTAATTTTGTAAGACCAAAATTACAAGCAATTGTAGGGAAAAAAGAGGTCCCAGATAACTTATGGGAAACATGTAACGTATGTGGTCAAATGTTGTTAAAAAGAGAATTAGAAAAAAATCTTTTTGTTTGCAAAAGTTGCGATTACCACTTCAGAATTTCAGCCAAACAAAGACTTGATTTTATTTTAAATCCTGATTATTCATTGATTGATACTCCTGAAATTAAAATTGATCCATTAAAATTTAAAGATAAAAAAAAGTATTCAGAAAGAATAAAAGACTCTCAGAAAAAATGTAATCAACATGATACAATTCTTCTTGCTTCTGGATTTATTAACCAAAACAATGTAATTGTGGCCGTGTTTGACTTTAGCTTTATGGGTGGTTCAATGGGTATGGCAGCGGGTGCGGCGATTGTGAAAGCGGCTGACAGTGCATTGGAAAAAAATTGTCCTTTAATTATAATTTCTGCTTCCGGTGGAGCCAGAATGCAAGAAGGAATTCTCGCTTTAATGCAAATGCCAAGAACAATAATAGCAATAAAAAGTCTGGAAAAAAAAAGATTACCGTACGTATCTATTCTAACTGATCCAACTACAGGAGGAGTTTCTGCCTCATTTGCTATGTTAGGAGATATAATTATTGCTGAAAAAGGAGCGATAATAGGTTTTGCTGGGAGTAGGGTAATTGAGGAAACAATTAAAGAAAAGCTACCCCAAAATTTTCAAAAATCTGATTATTTAAAAGAGAAAGGAATGATAGATATTGTTGTTCATAGAAAAAATCTTAAAATTTCTCTTGCAAAAATTATAAAACATCTATCTTCTAATCTAGAATAAACTGTGAGCAAATCTGAAAAGATATTAAAAAGACTAGAATCTTTACACCCAAAACAAATAGATTTATCTTTGAACAGAATTAAAGTCTTATTAAAAAGACTTGGTAATCCAGAAAAAAAACTTCCGCCAACCATTCATGTTGCTGGTACGAACGGAAAAGGTTCAACACTAGCATTTTTAAGATCAATTTTTGAAGAAAACAATTACAAAGTACATGTTTATACTTCGCCACACTTAATAAATTTTAATGAAAGAATAAGATTGAATTCAAAAATTATCACAAATGATTTTTTAATTGAATTATTAGAGGAGTGCGAATTTTATAATAAAAATGAACCCATAACGTTTTTTGAAATTACAACTGCAGCAGCATATCTGGCATTCAGCAAAATTCCATCAGATGTTCTTTTGTTAGAAACAGGATTAGGAGGTAAGTATGATGCTACCAATATCATAAGAACCAGTATGTGTAGTGTGCTAACGCCAATATCAATGGATCACATGAACTTCTTAGGAAATTCTATAAAATCAATTACTAAAGAAAAAGTAGGTATTTTTAAAAAAAATGTACCAGCTGTGATTTCTAAACAAAATATTGAATCATTCGAAATCATTAATAAAGAATCCAAAAAAAAAAATGTTAAACTTTATGCTTACAATAAATTTTGGAAAATATCAAAAATTAATCCTACAAATTTCAATATTAAGGTAGGAAGCGAACATTTTTGTATTCCTATCCCTAAACTTTTTGGTCATCACCAACTGTATAATTCAGGTACAGCTTTAACGGTATCCAAGGTGCAAAATATACTTAAATTGAATGATGGCCTTACATTTTCAGGTATTAAAAAAACCTTTTGGCCTGCTAGAATGCAGAATTTAAAAAGCGGAAAGCTAAAAAAAATAATAGGTAAGAATTTTGAATTATGGTTAGACGGTGGTCACAATAAACATGCCTCAGATATGTTAAAATTTAACTTAGAGAATTGGAAAAAATCAAAGCTTTTTCTTATTTTTGGTATGCTAGGTAATAAAGAGCCCAAAGAATTCTTAGATGAAATAATAAAATATTTTACAAATTTATACGTACTTCCTATTCATGGTCATGATTATATCAAATCTAATGATTTGAAAAATATCTACATTGATTCTAAACAAAAAATAATAAGTAAAACAAAGGTTGAATACGCTCTAGAAGATATAAAAAATAAATGCACAAAAGGGAAAATTATAATCTGTGGGTCTTTGTATTTAGCAGGTGAGATTCTAAAAAAAAATGGAACAAAGATAATTTAGGTACTTTGACCTATCCAATTTAATAGATCCGTTTTTGACAAAAGTCCTACTTTTGTATCCTTAAGTTTACCATTTTCAAACAATAACAAAGTGGGTATGCTTTTAATTGAAAATTCTGAAGCTAAGTCTTGATTCTCGTCAAGATTAACTTTACAAATAAGAATCTTTTCCTCCAGATCTTTAGAAATTTCTTCTAGTATTGGGGCAAGCATTTTGCATGGAGCACACCATTCAGCCCAAAAATCAACTAAAACAAGTTTATTCTCATTATGAATGATTGTTGAGAAATTACTTTGATTAAGATTTAGTATTTCAGTCATAAAATATCCTTTGTTAATAAAAAAGTTTTTTTGATAATGATTTATCAAATTTAATTACAGATGGATTAGGATCATTATAATATGAATTTAAAAAATTTATATACATATTATATTGTTTCAATTGATTTAAATAAAAGCTACTAGTTTCTTCCTCTTCAATGAGAAGAGAAAATGAATCTGCTTCTTCCATTGCTGAGGGCAATGTAGTGAATTTTTCTTTTCTCAGGGAATTAAATCTTTCTGATATTTTTTGATGAACTCTTTTAAAAACTTTTTCAGGTAAAAACTCTGGATGGTTTCGGTAAATATGTCTAGCCGCGAAAAATTGAAGTCTAGGATCCTTGAATTTTGAAGCAAACTTCCATTTTTCTTCCCATTTAATTTTGTCAAAATCTTCCATGATAGCTTTGTCTTGAAATGAAATATTTTCTGAGTATATTGTTTCTTCTTCAAATTCACAGATATTTTCATAATTCTCTGCCTCGTCAATTAAAATTTTTTGTAGTTCATTAATTAAATTTGAGTTTTTTATTAACTCAGCTCTTTTTTTTATCTCAGAAACCTCGATATCTTTATATGGATATTTCTGAATTGAATATTTATAATCTAAAATTGCAGGTTGTTTATTTAATTTAAGTTTCCTAAAACAGTTGAAATTCTTACCTTCAAATTTTTTATCATAGTATAGATTTTTTAGAGTTCTTGGATCAAAGTCTAGAATAATCCTTGGGTCAAACTTTAGGTCGAATGCAATAAGGTAGTTATTATAAATTGGATGATCAAATAAATAGGTCATTAAGTAATAATAATGATTATTAAAGAAATAACCATAATGTGAAAAAATCTCTTCTTGTTTTATTTTGTTTGTAATTTTAATATTTTTTGTATTTTCAATGAAATTTAAATATAAACTTGGTGAGTTATTCTTAATTATTTCAAGCACACCTTTTGTAGCTTCAACATCTGATATTGCCTCATGAGCATTTTCAATTTTAATATTATTTATTGAGGCAATGCTTTCTAATTTAAAAAGCATTTTTCCTTCATCATTTTTTTCAACATTAATTGAATTTGGTTCAAAAGCATGAGACATGGTAACCAAGTTAAACACATCTCCTCTAAAATTATTATTTGTACTTGTTAAGTAAGGATACTGGAAAAACTCCCAGAGTGATTGTCTCAAAAACTCTTCATCAAAATGAATAGAATTATAGCCCAAAAATGTAACAGGTTTATATTGAGTAAGATAATTTCTCAATAGCTTAATCATTTGATATGAGGTATTTTTCTCTTCAAGTAAATCTGAGATTAAAAGTTTATTAACCCGTAAAGCGCCAAGTGATGGAATTGTATCTGGGTTAAGTCTTGACTTAAGGTTCAATCTACTAATTTCTTTTAATTCACTATCATAACAAATCATACCTGCTTGTAAAATTTGGTCAAAGCGAGATGATCTTCCAGATGTTTCAAAATCATATACTATGAAGTGCATTTAGGATTCTAATCCCTTTGCTGTATTAAGATCGTTAACAGTACCTAAATGTAACCATCTTTCCTCATCTGTCAAACCAAACAATTTATTTTTTTTTATCATTAAATTAAATATATCTAAAAGTGGAAATTCAATACGTTGATTTTTCATAAATGTATCTGGTTTTAAAAGAGTGATACCAGAATATACATATTTTTTCTTAAGATTTCTATTATGAACTAAACCAGATTGAGAGTTTTTTTCAAAGTCAAAATCTCCGTGACCATTATATCCAAAAAGATTTTTTTTTTTTTTTAAAATTATAAGAGCTCCCATTTTATTTTCCCAATTATTTGATAGTCTTTTTAAAACTAAGAAATTTTTTTTTGTTAGATAAATATCTCCATTTATTAAAAAAAAAGGCTTCTCAAGATCTTCAAAGTAACCTGCATGAATTGCATTTTTTACCCCACCACCTGTGTTGAGAATTTTTTTTTCGACTATGACTTTAACATTTGAACCAAAGTTATTTTTTATATATTTACTCATAATCTCATGTAAATGATGAGAATTAATAATTATTTCATTGACATTTAAGTATAGTAAATTCTCAATTAAATGATGAATTAATGGTTTGCCTTTGAATTCTACAAGTGGTTTGGGACAAAATTTTGTAATTGGATACATTCTTTTCCCAAAACCGGCTGCTAAAATAAATGCTTTATTAGTAATAATTTTATTCGTCATAATTATTAGAATATCAGTGGTTTTAGAATCTTTCCAATTTCATGAAAATTTTTATCATTAAGTATATCTCGTAAATAGTCTTTAATCCTAGGCAAATGAAGTAAATAAGTTGGTATTGAATCACGTGAATTTATTCTGCAAAATATTCCCAAAACTTTTAAGTGTCTCTGCAATGCGAGAATTTTAAAAGAGACTCTAAACAGAGTGTCATTTTTAAAATTCATATTTTCTAAGTAATAATTTAATAATTCTTCTCTTACTTTATTATTTAAACATTTTCTAGCATCTTCTAGTAATGACATTAGATCGTAAGAAATTGGTCCTAACAACATATCTTGATAATCAATCCAAGCACATTTTTTTATGCCTTCTTCATTTTTCAAATAAAAAAGATTATCGACATGGAAATCCCTATGAACTAGAACTTTTTGTAGTCCCTGTAACTTAGAAAATAGTTCAGAAAAAAGATTTACTAAAATCTTTTTTTGGGATACTGATATGTTTTTATTATTAAAAGGTAAAAACCAATCAAAAAAAATATTTAATTCTTTAAATAAAATATTGTTATCAAAACTTTTAATTTTATATCCTTTTTTATTTTTATGAATAAAAACAAGCGTATCAATCGCAAGCTTATAAAGTTTAATTTTATTTTTTTTATTTAAAATACTTCCATATTTATTTTCTCCAAAATTTTCAATTATTAATATCCCGCACTGAGAATAATCATTGTAAATTTTTGGTACCTTTATACCACATTCTTTTAAAATCTTTGTGGCTACAATAAATTTATTTAAACCAATTTCTTGAGTATTATCATACATCAATACATTTTTAGTTTTTTTTAGAAATAACTTGGAAATATTTTCTATTAGATGCATCACCAGCTAAAAATACAATTTCATTAAAATTATATTTTTTTTTTAATAATATATTTTCCAGTTCTTTTATTAAAATTTTCATTAAGTTAAAGATCCATTTTCAATTTCAAACCACCAACAAAAAAAATCTTCATAAATAAATTTTTATCAGAATCTTCTTTGAAATGTATTTCTATTCTTTTTTCTGGTAATAACGGCTCAATTATTTCAGGCCACTCAATAAGCACAAGGTTATTCAAAGCTTCTTCGTAATCTAATAGAAAAATTTCTGATGATTTTGTTAGTCTATACAGATCAAAATGCCATATATCAAACTTTTTAAAGTTATAGATTTGTAACAATGGAAATGTTGGACTAACAACATTTATTTTTTTTTGTGAAAAATAATTAATAAAATACCTAGTGAAGGTTGTTTTTCCAGTACCCAACTCGCCTCTTAAGGAAATAAAAAAACCATTTTTGGCTTGTCTCGCTAACAATTCTGCTACATTTTTAGTAACATTTAAGTTAGGTAAATATATTTTAAATTCATCTTTCATTTTAAATAAAATTACTCATATACTTAGTAACCACTATAAACTACAAAATTAATATGAATAATGAAAATTTAGAAACTGACGTTTTAATAATTGGATCAGGACCAGTTGGGCTTTTTTGTGTTTTTGAATTAGGCCAATTAGGAATTAAAAGTTTACTGATCGACTCATTAGACGAAATTGGTGGACAATGTACTGCTCTATATCCTGAAAAACCAATTTATGATATACCTGCTTATCCTAAAATTTCAGCACTTGATTTAATTAAAAATTTGAGCTTACAAATTGAACCATTCAAACCAATTATTGAGTTAAATCAGAAAGTTATAGAACTGAAAAATATTGATGACAAATATGAAATTCGGACTACCGCAAACAAAGTAATTAAAGCAAAATGTATCATTATAGCCGCAGGTTCGGGTGCTTTTGGACCTAACAAACCACCTGTAGAAAATATTTCTAAATTTGAAAATAAATCCATATTTTATTCAGTTAAAAATAAGTCAATTTTTAATAAAAAAAATGTAGTAATCGCTGGTGGAGGTGATTCAGCAGTTGATTGGGCAATTGAGTTGTCAAAAATTTGCAAGAAAATCTATTTTGTTCACAGAAGAGAAAAGCTTAGAGCTGCTCCTAATAATGTTTCAAAACTTAAAGAGATATGTACTACTGGAGTGGTAGAAATGATAATACCTTTTCAGGTTTCTAATTTAGTAGGTAAAGACGGAAAGCTTGATGAAATTGTCGTGAAAAATTTTGATAATAATTCACTTAATCTTAAAGCTGACTATTTTCTTCCATTTTTTGGATTGTCCTCAGATCTTGGGCCAATTAAAGATTGGGAGTTAAGCATTGAAAATGGCAATTTAAAAGTTGATCAATCCAGTTGTCAAACCTCTAAAAAGGGTATTTTTGCAGTTGGAGATGTCTGCACATATTCTGGAAAATTAAAACTTATTCTTACTGGTTTTTCCGAAGCGGCTATTGCTGCACATTCATGCTACAATAGAATTTTCCCAAACAAAACTCTTCGATTCGAATATTCTACTTCAAAAGGAATTAACAAACTCTAATATCTATATTCATCATTTTTAAATGGACCATTAATAGGTACATTTATATAATCGCCTTGTTTTTTTGATAACTGTGTAAGCATAGCTCCAATTTTATCTAAATGAAGTTTTGCAACTTTTTCATCCAATTTTTTAGGCAAAACGTAAACCTTATTTTCATATTCTTTGCTATTTTGCCATAGTTCAATTTGGGCCAATACTTGATTACTAAAAGAAGCAGACATTACAAAACTTGGATGACCTGTTGCACAACCTAAATTGACTAGCCTTCCTTCAGCAAGCAGAATAATTTTTTTACCATCAGGAAACTCAATTTCATCAACCTGAGGTTTAATATTTTGCCATTTAAAATTCCTCAATGATTCAACTTGAATCTCAGAGTCAAAATGTCCAATATTGCAAACAATCGATCTATCTTTCATATCTCTCATATGGTCTATTGTTATAACATCTATATTTCCTGTAGCAGTTACGAATATATCCGCTTTTTTTGCACTATTTTCCATTGTAGACACTTCATAACCGTCCATCGCAGCTTGTAATGCACAAATAGGATCAACTTCGGTAATTATTACTCTACACCCAGCTTGTCTTAGACTTTCTGCTGAACCTTTTCCTACATCTCCATATCCAGCTACTAATGCAATCTTACCAGCCATCATTACATCAGTCGCTCTTCTTATACCATCAACCAAACTTTCACGACATCCATACTTATTATCAAATTTCGACTTTGTTACTGAGTCATTAACATTTATGGCTGGAACTTTTAATAAATTTTGCTTTTCCATTTCTATAAGTCTTAAAACACCAGTAGTTGTTTCTTCTGACAATCCTTTAACTACATCTAAATATTTTGAAAATTTTTCATGCATTACTTTTGTCAAGTCCCCCCCATCATCGAGTATTAGATTAGGCTTCCAATTATTTGGACCATTAATTGTTTGCTCAATACACCACCAGAATTCTTCCTCTGTTTCTTCTTTCCATGCGAATATAGGTACATTAGCTTCTGCCATGGCAGCTGCAGCGTGATCCTGAGTTGAATATATATTACAAGAACTCCATCTTACTGTTGCACCTAATTCTAAGAGTGTCTCGATTAATACAGCTGTTTGAATTGTCATATGTAAACAACCAGCAATTCTTGCCCCACTAAGTGGCTTTGACTCTCCAAATTCTTCTCTTAATTTCATAAGTCCTGGCATCTCTGTTTCAGCAATTGATATTTCTTTTCTCCCCCACTCTGCTAAACTAAGATCTTTAACCTTAAAATCATTCATAATTTTCTCCTTTTATTTTTAGATTCTATTTTCAATCTGCTTTTTAAAATTTTCTAAATACCTTTTAATATCTTCACTGTTAGCTCGCTCGATTACTTTTTGTGATAATTCAAGGCATTCTTTTAATGAAATAAAATTAATAAATTGTTTGACCTTTAATATTCTTGATGTACTCATTGACAGTATATCTATTCCCATTCCAATAAGCAAAGCTGTAAAAAAAACGTCACCAGCCATCTCACCGCAAATACTCACAGGTATATTAGCATTTTTTCCAGCTTCAGAAGTCATTTTGATTAATTTAAGTACAGATAAGTGCCCAGGATCATATATTTTTGCCACAGTTTCATCTCCCCTGTCAATTGCTAATGTGTACATTGTCAAATCATTAGTACCAATGGCAAAAAAATCACAATGCTTCGCTAAAGAGTCTGAAATTAATGCAGCTGCCGGTGTTTCTATTAAAACTCCGATCTCAGGAATTTTATTTGAGATTTTTATTTTATTTTTTTTTAATTTTTTTCTTACATTTAAAATTATCTTCTTGGCTTCTAGAAATTCGCTCACATTTGAAACCATTGGAAGCATGATTCTTAAGTTACCATAAAAACTTGCTCGTAAAATTGCTGAAATTTGTTTCTCAAAAATTTTTGGAAATGCAAGAGTTAATCTTATTGCTCTTAGACCTAAAGCTGGATTAGGTGAAGGAGGAATGAGTTTTTCAAAAGATTCTATTTGCTTATCATTACCTATATCCAAAGTTCTGATTGTAAGCTGTTTATTTTTAAGTCCATACAAAGAATCTTTTATGAGCTGGAATTGTTCATTTTCTGAAGGAAAATTTTTTCTGTTCATATATAAATATTCACTTCTAAAAAGTCCAATTCCATCAATTCCCTTTTCCATGGCATCCTTTACCTCCTGAGATGTGTCAACATTTGCCTCAACAAAGATTCTTTTTTTATCGATTGTTAGTGGTGAAATATCTTTGAATGAAGTTAATTTTAGATTTTGATTATTTTGATCCTCAATGATATTTGAATATTTTCTTATAGAAGTGTTACTTGGATTTCTAATTACAAATCCATTATCACCATCAATAATTATTTTTTCACCATTTTTAAGAACTTCTAAAATACCTTTAACACCAACCACAGTTGGAATTGATAACGAACGAGCAATAATTGCAAAATGTCCTTCTGGTCCGCCCTGCTCACTTATCAAACCGGAAATTTTATTTTTTTGAAGTACCATTAAATCTGCTGCACTTAATTCTTCAGATATAACTACTTTATTGTTTAAATCATGTTTTATTTTTTTTCCTAATTTATCCAATTTCAAATTATTTATAATACGTTTACAAACGTCCTTAACATCATCAAATCTCTCTCTAAAATAACTATCTTTTATTTTTTTATACTGTTCTTCGTGCTTTCTATGCTCATCAACAATTGACCATTCAGCATTTATTAATTTTTTTTGTATATTTTTTCGTGCATCATTAACAAGACTAGAAGATCTCAACATTAAAACATGGGCTTCCAATATAAATTTCATCTCGTTATTACCCGACGAGTTTTTTGATTGAATACTTTTAATTAATTTATTTAGTTCAAATACCGACTTTTTCACGGCACCATTAAATCTTTCAATCTCTTTCTTAATATCATCCTTGCTAATTTTGTAGTGAGAAAAAGCCAACCCAACTGATTCTTTTAAAAAACACTCTCCAATAAATACACCTGAAGAGACACCTATACCCTTATAAATTTTTTCTTTAATGTTGGCTTGTTTGATTTTTTTTTCTTCTCCAAAGTTATTTTTTATTAACTCAGTCAGTTGCTGCAAATCTGAAGAAGACCTTTTTCCTCTACATTTAATTTCTATATTTGAACCTTGTTTGGCAGCTAAAGACATCAAGCCTAAAATAGAAGTGCCGCAAACTGAATACTTTCCAGATTTAACAGATACCCTAGAAGAAAGCTTTGAAGAAATTTTAACAAATTTAGCAGCTGCTCTAGCATGAAGACCAAGCTTATTTGTTATTTGAATTTTTTTAACTGATAATTTATCAGTCAATTTTTTTTGTCCTCAAAAAAAGTAGATGCTGCGTTAATATACTTTCTTCCTGATTCTTGAGAAATTTTTACAAGTTGATCTAAGTTTAATTTTGTTCTGGAGGATACCATTTTTATGAGCATAGGCAGGTTGACTCCAGCTATAACCTCTGTTTTTCCATCAATAATTGTTGAGATAGCTAAATTTGAAGGTGTGCCTCCAAACATATCCGTGGTAACGATGACGCCCTTACCACAATCAACTTTATCAATGGCCTCCAATATTTCTGATCTTCTTTTTTCCATATCATCTTCTGGAAATATACAAACATCGATGATATTCTTTTGCTGACCGACAACATGTTCTAAGGCTACAATAAATTCCTTAGCAAGTTTTCCATGGGTTACAATAACAATACCTATCATTTTTTTAAGTCTCTATGCTCTAAAGAAATCTCAATTTTTGTGCTAAAAATATCTTTACTAAATTTTTCAGCCATCATGACTGATCTATGTATACCACCAGTGCAACCAAAAGCAATAGTGAGAAATTTTTTACCTTCAATTAAAAAGGCTGGTATTATTTTTTTGTGTGTTTCTAAAAAGAGTTTATAAAAGTTTTTAAAGTTTATTTGTCCAGAAATATAATTAATAACCTTACGATCTTTTCCAGTTAATTTTTTTAGTTCGCTTATATAAAAGGGATTTTTTATAAAACGCATATCTACCACTATATCAGCTTCTCTTGGTATTCCGTACTTATAGCCAAAAGAAAGGATTCTTAAATTTAGTTTTAAATGCTGGCTAGTAGAATAATTGGTCTCTAAAATCCTTCTTAAATTTGGCAAATTTAAATTTGTTGTATCAATTATATTATCTGCAATCTCTTTTAATGGTTTTAACCAAAATTTTTCTTGTTCAATGATATCGTTAATCGGGATATCAAGTTTTAATGGATGAGGACGTCTTGATTCTTTAAATCTGTCAATCAGTGTTGAAGATTCACAATCAAAATAAACTAAATGAATGTTAAATGATTTTCTATTACATTTAATAAATGTTGAAATATCTTTACCATTAAAATCTCTACTTCTAACATCGATACCAAATGAAAAAAATCCTGCTAATTTTTTTTCGGTAATTATTGGTAATAAAGAAAAAGGTAAATTATCAACAGCCTCGTATCCAAGGTCTTCAAAAATTTTCAAAGCTGTGGATCGCCCAGCACCTGAAAGACCTGTAACAATTATTAGTTTGCTCTTTTCATCCACTAAATCTCTCGTTAAGTTTCAATTTAATTTTTGCAACTGCAGAAATTTCATTCGGTTCAAGTTCCAAATGTGGAAAATTTAAACCTAATAATCTTTTTATATTTTTTGGATACAATCGCTCAGTTTTTTTTTGCACAAGGCTAACTATTATTTTCATCTTCACATTCTCAACATAAGGAACTTTTATTATTCCCATACCTCTTACCTCAAGAAGGCCATATATTGCCTCAATAGAAAAAAGAAAAATTTCATCTTGTCTTTTCAAACAAAGAGTCTGATCATCACTAATTAATGTTCCTCCTGAATCAATTAATCTCAAAGCTAAATCTGACTTTCCAGAACCTGAATGCCCAATAATTAGAATTCCGTTATCTTCCACTGCTACAGAAGAACCATGTATTCTTTTTGAAACCATTTCTACATTTTATCTAATTGATTAGATTTTAACTTCTTGTTCAAAACTTTTATTGTGGTTTTGTAATTAAATTTAGTAGTAGAAGAAAACTTTAAGTCAAACTCATCAAAATCTTTTAATGCTTTGTTTAATCCAAATAACATAATATGCAGACCCTGAGGTTGTAAGTAGAGTTCACTTCGGGCATTAATTTTAATTTGTTCTAATTTTTTCATCACTGAAATATCATTTTTTAAAATCCTTGTATGAAATTCACCCTTTTTAGCACAATCGCACGAAACTGAATCTAAAACTATATCCTCATTAGAGTTATTAAAAATGGATATGTAAATTGAAGTACTTTTTTGAGTTGGAAAAGTCTCAAAAGTGTATCCTCCATGAAGACTTAAACCTTCATTTGCGAAAGTAAATTTATAAAATAAAAAAAAGAAGAGAAAAATCAGCTTTTTTAAATCAAGGAATTTTTTAGTTAAAAAAATCATTTTTAATCACCACATACTATATTATCACTAATTTAAGATTTTGTACTTATGGATAATAAAAATATCAATTTTATTTCAAGACAATTAATGAGATCCTCAACAAAGGGATATCTTTCTACTGAATTTTGTAAAAAAAATAAGGAGAAAGTCAAAATCACACATTTAAAAAAACCTATTCCATTTTGTTCTTTTATAATGACTGCTTTTGATTATGACGGAACTCCTTTATTATTATTGTCAGAATTATCGGAACATACGAATAATTTAAAAGATAATAATATCGCTTCATTGATGTTCTACGAAGAAATAAAAAATGAAAGTTTTTTTCCAACGTTTAATTATAAAAAAATTAGATTCAGATGTAGTTATGAAGATCCAATGTCTAGACCAAGACTCACCCTTCTGGGTAAATTAGAACTATCTTCCTCAATCAATCATAAAAATCGGTTCATTAATAGACATCCAGCTTCAAAACTCTATGCAAATTTTGCTGATATGAAAATGTATAAGTTTAATATCATTAAAGGTCACCTTACTGGAGGTTTTGCAATGGTTAAGTGGTTCGAAAAAGATGACCTAATATACAAAATTACAACGGGTTTTGAAGAAAATGAGTTTGGGGTAATGCAACATATGAATGAAGAACATCAAATGAGTATTAATCTATATGCAAATAAACTATTAAATGAAAAAAAGAAAAGAAATTGGAAAATCACAGGCATTGATCCCGAAGGGTTTGACATCAGAAATGGTAAAAACTTCAATAGGTTAATTTTCCAAAAATCTTTGAAAAATTCAAAGCAATTAAGGAAAGAATTTGTCTTGCTTCATAAGAAGGCATCCACTCTTTAGTGGGCCTCAGCCCAATTCAAACCATTTCCAATTTCAGCTCTCAATGGAACCGAAAAATTTAGAACTGGCTTGTAACAGACCTCCATTATAGAAGCTATTTTTCTAGGAACACTCTCAATTTCACTTTTGGGAATCTCAAATATTAATTCGTCATGAACCTGTAACAACATTTTTGTCTTTAAATTGTTTGAGGAGATGTATCTGTCAATTTGAATCATTGATCTTTTTATCATGTCAGCAGCACCACCCTGAATAGGTGCATTTATAGCAGATCGTTCACCAAAATTTCTTCGTGCGGTATTTTTGTCATTAATAAATGGTATGAAAATTTTTCTGCCAAAAAGGGTCGAAACAAACCCATTATCTTTACAATACTTAATCGTTGAACTCATATAGTTTTCAATTCCGGGATATCTTCTGAAATATTTTTTGATATAATCTTTGGCTTCAGAATTTGAAATATTTAATTGGTTAGCTAGACCATACGGCGAAATTCCATAAATAATGCCAAAATTAATTGTTTTTGCTCTTCTTCTAAGTTCTGCGGTTAATTCAGATTCATTAACCTGAAATACTTCCATTGCAGTCAAACTGTGTATATCGTTATTATTTTTAAAACCTTTAATTAGATTCTCAATTTTTGCAACATGAGCCAAAATTCTAAGCTCAATTTGAGAGTAATCGATTGAAACTAATTTGTGATCTTTTTTTGAAATAAATGAACTTCTAATTTTTTTTCCCTCATCTGTTTTAATTGGTATGTTTTGTAAGTTTGGATCATTCGATGATAATCTTCCAGTTGTAGTGCTAGCTAGACCGAAAGAAGTATGAACTCTCTCTGTCTCCTTATTAACTCTTATAATTAAACCTTCACAATATGTCGTTTTTAATTTATTAAATTGTCTCCAGTCAAGAATATTATTTGCAATAGCTACATTTTCGTTTTTTAGCTTTTCAAGTATAGCTACATCTGTTTGATAATTTCCACTCTTTCCCCTTTTTCCGAATGGAAGCTTCATTTTTTCAAATAAAACTTCACCTAATTGCTTAGGGGAGCCTACATTAAATTTTTCTCCAACTTTATCAAAAATAATTTTTTCAATTTTGGAAATTTTTTCTTCAAACTCACATGTTAATTGTTTTAATTTTTCAATGTTAATTTTAATTCCATTTAACTCCATGTTTAAGATTATTGATATAAGGGGTTTTTCCATGTAAAAATAGAATGAATATTGTTTGTTTTTAAGAAGTTTATTTCTAAATATTTTCCATAATCTAAAAGTAATATCTGCATCCTCTGCAGCATATGTAGCCGCTGTGTTGATATCAACATAATCAAAAGTCTTTTTTCCCTTATCTTTCAATATAACTGAAGAAAACTTTAGTGTATCATGGTGAAGATATAACTTTGATAAATCATCGAGTTTATGCGAATGTTTTCCAGAATTAAGAACATACGACATTAACATTGTATCATCAAAATTTTGGGTCTTAATATCAAGGCCATTTAAAATTATTAGATCATACTTTATATTTTGACCGATTTTTAATATTGCATTATCTTCCATAATTGGTTTTATGATTTTAGTGAAAGTTTCCAGATTGAGTTGATTATCTAACAGTCCTTGATCATTTTTATGAGATAGAGGTATGTAACACGAATTACTTTCCTCTAAAGACATGGAAAAACCTACAATATCAGCTTCCTTTGCTGATAAACTTGTAGTTTCACAATCAATGGCAACCATTCCTACTTTATAAATTTCTTGTATCCATAAGTTTAGTTGCTCCTCATTGTTAATTAGTGAATATTTGTTTTGATCAATTTCATGATAGGTTTCAAACGGTTCACTTTTTTTAACATTTAAATCTATTTGATGCTTTTTTTCTTCTGATTTTGTATATTTCGGGGATTCAATAATTTTTTTCTGATCAGGATTCCCAAATTTTGATATAACTTGTGATTTAATTCTTGAAAATTCCATACTATCCAAGAAAGTAATCAACTTATTAACTTCCAAGGGTTTAAATCTTAATTTTTCAAGCGAAATTGGTAGTTCTACATCTTCCTTCAAAGTGACTAATTTTTTCGATATTATTGCTAAGTCCTTATTGGATCTAATTTTTTCTCTTCGTTTTACCTGAGGTATTGAAGAGCATTTTTCTAGTAAATTTTCTAAATTATCAAATTCATTAATTAGCAATGACGCAGTCTTTACACCTATTCCTGGTATGCCTGGGATGTTATCAGACTGGTCACCAGCCAGTGCTTGAACATCTATTACTTTTTTGGGTTCTACTCCAAATTTTTTTATTACATCCTTTGGGCCAATATCTTTCCTCTTTATTGGATCAAAAAGTGTAACTTTATATTTTAACAACTGCATCAAATCTTTATCTGAAGAAACTATTGTAACTTTTATTTTCTCATCTATAGCCTTCTTTGAATATGAAGCAATCAAGTCATCAGCTTCAAAACCCAATGATTGTATAGAGGGAATATTAAACAATTCAGGTACTGTTTTGATTATGTCAAACTGTGGTACTAAATCCTCAGGAGGATCTGATCGATTAGCCTTATAATCTTTGTAAATATCATTTCTAAATGTCTTTCTAGCAGCGTCAAAAATAACTGCAACACAAATTCCTCCACCTTTTTCTTTTTGAATATCCTCTAATAATTTTAAAAGCATATTACAGAATCCAAAAATGGCATTTACAGGTAATCCATCAGATCTTGTCATCATTGGGAGGGCATAATACGCTCTAAAAATATAACCTGACCCGTCAACTAGAACTATTTCATCAATATCCTTCTTATTCATTTTCTTTTGAATTTCATACTACAATATGGACAAGTTGTAACCTTTGTATTCGATACCTCAAGATAGATTCGTGGGTGACCGTCGGATTTGTCTTTTCCATCACAAAATATTTTATTTTCTTTAACTAATTTTAAATCCATTTGAAAAAATGCTTTCTTATATTTAAATTTATATCAATATATTTATCTTAACATAAACTTTTTTTATCTCTAATCTAATGTCAAGGCCTAAAAATTTTGTAATTGAAGTTGAAAATTTATTTAAAAAATATAATGGTGAAATTATTGCTTTAAATAATATTAACCTAAAAATTCCTCAAGGTTCTATTTTTGGACTTTTAGGTCCAAACGGAGCAGGAAAGAGTACTTTTATAAATATTTTAGCAGGACTTGTAAATAAAACATCTGGGAAAGTAAAAATTTGTGATGTAGACATAGATGTCAATCCTAAAACCGCTAGAGGATCAATAGGGGTAGTTCCTCAAGAAATCAATATAGATCCATTTTTTACACCGATTCAAATTTTAAATTTACAGGCAGGCTTTTATGGTCTGAAAAAAAAGGATATGAATAATAATCTGATACTAAAAGAAATCAATCTGTCTGATAAGGCTAATGCATATTCTAGGAGTTTGTCAGGTGGTATGAAAAGAAGATTAATGGTAGCTAAAGCAATGGTACATTCACCACCTGTTTTAGTTTTAGACGAGCCTACTGCTGGGGTAGATATTGAATTAAGAAAAAAATTATGGGCTTATATTAAAAAATTAAATACGTCCGGAACAACTATAATTCTTACTACACATTATTTAGAAGAGGCTGAAAATTTGTGCGATAATATTGCAATTATAAATCGAGGGAGTCTTGCAGCATGTGATACAACTAATAAGTTATTGGCTACAATTCAAAGTAAAGAAATCAATGTTGAAGTGGAAAAAATTTTTAATAAGGTTCCTTCTAACTTGAAGGATTACTTAATTACTTCAAATGAAAACACTTTTACACTAAAATACAAAAAAAATGAAATTAGCACTGGACAAATGATTGATTTAATAAAGCAAAATGGATTAAAAATAATTGAAATCTCTACTCGAGAAACAGATTTAGAAGAAATTTTTTTAAAACTTCTAAATAAACAATGATTTTTGATAATTGATAAATAATTTTTTAATGGTATTTTTAATTTATGTTAAATCTTATGTGTTTTTTAGTAATTACAGCCTTTTCAAAAATAAGTGTTTCAGATGAAATAATTAGAGACAGAAGTGGAAATTATTATTTAATGAAGGATGATGGTTCATTTAAAAGATTACCACCACCAAAACCAGGAAAAAAATATATAATTAAAAAAAATACTAAACATTATGAAAATGAAACTAAGAATCCTAGAAGAAGTAAACCTAAGTCAAGATTTGATACTCGGTCTGCAAGAAAGCATTTGCCTGGGAAAAATACACCCGGAATCCAATAACTTTAAAAATACAGTAAAAAAAAATTTTAAGCCATATATATTGCAATTTTTATTGTTTTATTATAGATTTTTAAAATGGAAAAGTTAGAATTCTCAAAAAAAGAATTAAATAGATTTTTGCTACTCGGAGAAAATAATTCTTATATAACTGATCAGAATTATCCACTTATCAGAGCTTTTAAGAGAAAAAATCTTCTTGCTATTTTTTGCACGTTAAGAATAAAAAGAGAAACAACTACAATTAAACTAGGAACTTATCCTAATAATTCCATGGAAGAGATATACATAAAGTTTGCAGTAGCACAAAAAATAGCCAAAGCTGGTAATAACCCAAATCATGTTTTTGTTTCCAATAAGATTGAAGAAAATATATCTAATGATAAAACACTACTAAGTATCACTAACATTTTTCTTAAAGAAAAGAATCTGAATACAAAATACGCAAAAGATTTTGTAAATACCCTTAAAAAGAATTTACATGAAATATTTGAGAGTCCATTGAAAGAATTTAATAAAACTTATTTATCGCAAAAGATAGATGATTTATTACTGAGAGAAAAAAGAGGAACAGCTAAAAATCTATTAAATTATTTGTCTACGTTGCTTAATTTTTCTCTAAAAACAAGATATTTTGGAGATATTGACGAAATATTAAAAATTCTAAACCATTGTAGTACTTTAAAGGATAAATATAAAAAAAAATTCGGGAATGAAAAAAATTTAGAAAAATATGAAATTATAAAAATGATAAATAAACTTAATAATAAGCAATTGCTAAAACTAAAAAAAATGTTGAAGGAATTTAATTGAATTCAAAAAAAAGAAAAATTATTTGGAGTTTTATACAAATTAAGGGAAAACAACTTTTGAATAAATTGCCGCATGATATCAGACATCCTAAAGGAAGAAATCCATATGCTCACATTTGCTCAGAAATTAAAAAAAAATTTAAGTGTTCTTATAGAGATGTTGAAGATAAAAATTTTGAAAACCTTATTAGATACATAAACGATATACAAGAATAAAAGGAAACCTAAATTAAAACAAAGGGAGGAATTAAATTTAAGGTTTCCTAATATTCATTTCTGATTTTTCAGAAAGGGTCTTATAATAAGTAGCAAAATTCATACCAAAAAGATAATTGATAAAATGAGGGAATTTTTCCAGAATCTAAATAATTATAACTTAACTTGTGCGGCTCTGCTTTTTCCAGCAATTCCTTTAATGATGATATCCTTTAGGAATGGATATAGCATATTAAGTTTATTAATTAGAAGATCTAAAAAAATCTAAATATTAGAAAATGATTCAAAAGTTAATTATAGATAATTTTAATAAACATCCAAAAGGTCTGATCTTTTTATTTTTCGCTGAATTGTGGGAGAGATTTAGTTACTACGGAATGAGATCTATTTTAGTTTTATATCTTATTTCAGATTCTAATTCACCTGTTCCAGGTATGGGATGGACAAAAGTTGAGGCTATTAGTCTCTATGGTTGGTACACTGCACTAGTATATTTTGCATGTATACCAGGAGGAATTATTGCTGACAAAATGTTTGGTTCAAAGAAATGTGTAATAATTGGGGGTGGGCTTTTGTGTATTGGTCATCTTTTGTTATCGATTTCTAATAACTTTTTTTTCTTCACAGGCCTTGGATTTATAATTATTGGAGTAGGACTACTTAAACCTAATATATCTGCTCTTGTAGGAGCTTTATACCAAAAAGAAAGCAACATAAGGGAACAAGGATTCACAATTTTTTACGTAGGAATAAATATTGGAGCCTTTTTAGCAAGTATAATGGTTGGCTTAGTTGGAGAAATTTATGGTTGGCATTATGGTTTCTCATTAGCAGGAATTGGCATGATAATAGGTCAAATTGTATTTGTAAGCGGGAGAAATTATTTACCAGAAACAAAGATAAAAAGAAAATTAATAACTCCAAAGAAAAAACTCTCAAGTATTGAAATTGATAGAATAAAAGTTTTACTGATTTCATTTCTAATTATTCTTTTTTTCTGGGCTTCATTTGAACAAGCAGGAGGACTAATGAATATTTATATTTTTGAGAAAACTAATAGAACTATATCTTGGCTTGGATCTTGGCAAATACCTGCTGGATGGTTTCAATCAATTAATCCACTTTTAATTATTATTCTAGGCATACCAATTTCAACAGTCTGGTTAAGATTAAATCAAAAAAGAAAGAAATTTAGTTCATTGTTTAAAATGACGACTGGCATTATGATTATGGGCTTAGGTTTTATTTTTATGTTTTTTGCTAGTTTAGAATTCGAAAAAGGTGGAAGCTCAGCAATGTATTGGATTTTTCTTGCGTTTCTATTTCATACAGTTGGTGAACTATGTGCCTCTCCAGTAGTCTTGTCGTTTATAACAAAACTTTCTCCTGAAAAATACATATCTTCAATAATGGGAATATATTTTGCAACTATGGGATTAGGAAATAAGCTTGCTGGTACGATTGGACAATTTTCTCAGAGCTTTGGTGAATCAAAAACATTTCTAGGAATCACAATTTTTTGTTTAACATTTGGAATGATTGTTATGTTATTCTTAAAAAGATTAGAGAAGTTAAGCCATAATGCAGATTAAAAGTTTTTGCGCCCGTAGCTCAATTGGATAGAGCATTTGATTTCGGCTCAAAAGGTTAAGGGTTCGAGTCCTTTCGGGCGCGCCAAAAACTATATCGATAAGAGCGCACCATTTTTCTTTAGCCACAAAATATCATTTTTATAGTCCTTCTTAATTTTGTAAATTTCTTTCCAAAAATTTGAAGAGTGATTGGGTTCAACTAAATGGCAAAGCTCGTGAATAATCACATAATCTATAACAGATACTGGTGCCATTATTAATTTCCAATTAAGACAAATATTTTTTTTTTCATAATAACACAACCCCCATTTTGATTTATATTCCTTGATAAAAGCATTATTAAAAGCAATTTTTACTTTTGAAGAAATTTTTTTGGTTCTTGCTAACAAAAAATTATAAGCAGAAAGTTTGAACCAGTTTATTAAATTTTTTCTAATTTTATTATCAGATAAGCTATTATCTTTATAAATAATATTTGTCTTGCTAAGACTAATACTAAAACTATTTGCTGACTCGAGTTTTAATTTTTTTTTAGTTCCTAAATAAAAATAAATTTTTTTTCTTCTTCTCTTATCTAATAAATACCTATTTTTTAATTGAATTTTTAACTTTTTATCAATCCAAGTTTTTTTTTTATCTAGAAAACTTTGTAATTTTAAATCTGATATTCTATAAGGACACCTTATTGTCAGTTTTGCGTCCTCAACTTTAATCTCTATCGAATGTCTAAAACTTTCGAATACCTCAATTATTTGATTTTTAAAACAAATAGTTCTCTCAAGATCTTCATTTTTTGGATAATAATTCTTAAGTTTCTTTATGAAGTTCATTAATGACCTATGAATTCTATTGTAAATTTAGAATAGTTTTTTTTTATAAGTGTTAAGGATCCATAACCAATTTTTTTCCAATTTTCCTCTACAAACTTATCAAATGATATTTTACTAAGACTTGATAATATACAATTTATGGAACCAGCATGTGCAACAATAAAAATATCATTTTTGCAGTTCAAAATAATTTCTCTGCAAAAAGATTCACATCTTTTAAAAAACTCCGAGTTAGATTCTCCATTAGGAATTTTATAGTTGATGAGATTATCTTGCCATTTTTTTATCTCTTTTCTTGAAATTTTGCTAAAAGGCTTCAATTCCCAGTCTCCAAAATATAATTCCTTTAATCTTTCATCAATTTTATAGTTTTCGCAAACTTGGGTAGCTAATTTAGTGCACCTTTTCAATGGACTAGAAAAAGATACGATATTTTTGAAGTCAATATTTTCTTGTTTTAATTTAATTTTAATATCATTTACTTCGTTCATAAAATTACTTGAAACATCAACGTCCGATTGTCCATAAAATGTATCCGCAGGAACATTTAATGAGGTATGTCGTAATAAGTAAATTTTCATATATATAACAGAAATTAAAAGAAATTTAATAAAAAATTTATACTATCTATCTAGGTCTTTAAAATCACCTTCAATTATTTTAGAATTTTTAGATCGATTTCTCGAACTCGAAAAGTTAAAATTGTTACTAAAGTTTTTAATTTCATTGGGAAAAAATGAATATACAATTTTTCTCAATGGTTTTACTAAAACAATCAAACCAAAAATATCTGTTATGAAACCTGGTATCAATAATAAAATACCCGCTAACCTCCCGAATATCCAATCAATTGGCGATTTAATGTCTTTTTCAACATCAAACTTAAAGGAAACTATTAACCAAAAACCTAATAAACCAGTTAAAATCACTAGTAAAAGCGCATTCAAAAAACCCAATAAATCTCCAAATAAGATAAAAAACATTATTTCGAGAAAAGGTAGAGCAAATAAAAATTTAATACCCATATTTCAAATTAGCACTAATTACAATTTTATTAAATAATTAAAATCTATGATTGAATTTATCCAAACACACTCATCAAATCAAATTTCAATTTTTTTATCTTCTTTTTTATTAGGTAGCTTAATATTTTTTTCAGCAATTATCGCACCTAATGTTTTTAAAACGCTACCTGAAAAAAACGCTAGATCTTTTATAAGAAGTGTGTTTCCAAAATTATATTTATGGGGAATTGTGATAAGTTTAATCAATTCTGTAAGTTTAATTTTTTTATCACAAAACGCCTTTTATATTTCGATAATAATTTTTTTAGGTTTTTTATTTAGTAGAGAAATATTGACGCCAAAAATTAATGCGTTAAGTGACGCAAAGAACCAAAAAAAATTTCAGCAATACCACACCTTAAGTGTTTCAATTTTTATAATTCAACTAGTATTAATATTTTCAATAATTTTATTAATTAGATGAAAATACCATTTTTAATAACTCAACATCTACGAATTTTTTATTAAAAGATTTTCCCTTTAAAATTTTAAAAGGATTGTTGGGTTCTCCTAAATCTGAAACAACCAAACTTGCTAACTCAAATTTTTCCTCTTTAGTATATTTAGATGGTGTAACAATTACTTTTAAACCAGCTTCATGGGCAGACAGCATTCCTCTTGGTGCATCCTCAATAGCTAAACATGAGTTCGGATGAAGTTGTAATTTTTCTAAAGCCCACATGTAAAGATCTGGTGATGGTTTTTTATAATCTACACAATTGCCATGGGCTATCACCTCAAACCATTCTGTAGGATCAATATCTAAACCCTTTTTAAATAGATTTAAAAGGTTCTGCTCTAATGTATCTGAAACAATAGCCAATCTAATTTTAGCTTTACGTAATTCATTTAATAATCTTAAAACTCCTGGCCTAGCTTTGATTTTTATCTCATTCAAATGTTCAACATAAATCTGACTTTTTAGTTTGTGAAGAGTGTTTACATAATTTGAAAAGTTTTTTTGTTTCAGCATTTCAGGCCAAGCCCTTTTTATATAATAGTTTATTCTTTCTTTCCCTCCACCAACAAATATGAGTTCTTTATAAATAGCTTCGTCCCAATACCAAGATAAACCATATTCTTTAAAAGCTTCATTAAAAGATATTCTGTGAATTTCCTCACTTTCAGCAATTGTCCCACCAACATCAAACAGAACTGCACTAAGATTCATTTTTGATCCTTTCAATTATGCTTGAAGTAGATTTTCCTACCTCTAAATCTATCAACTTAACTTCACCACCCCATTTTTTGATTTCAGTGTACCCCACGACATCTTTTAATTCATAATCTTGTCCTTTGAATAAAATATCAGGTTTTAAGTATTTTATTAATTTAATCGGCGTTAACTCGTTGAATACTATAATTAAATCTACAAAAGAGAACTTCGAAAGAATAAAAACTCTTTCTTCCTCGTTAATAATTGGTCTATTTTTTCCTTTAATTTTTTTCACTGACGAGTCACTATTTAAAGCTAGAATTAAATAATCACAATTTTCTCTTGATTTTGATAAATATTTTACATGTCCAGAGTGAATAATATCAAAACAACCATTAGTAAAGCCTATTTTACTACTAGTTTTTATTTGATTAATTTTAAATTTTGCTTGATTAACCGTACATAATTTTTTTGTAGCTTGGGAATTATTGACCACCTCATCATAATTAACACTTGCTGTTCCAAATTTTGAAACTGCAATACCAGCTGCTTTATTTGCTACTTTTGCAGAATCGACTATATTCATTTTTGTCGCTAAACATAGACCTAAATAAGATACTACTGTATCACCTGCACCTGATACATCAAATACCTCAAGTGCATTAGATGGTAAACTTACAGAAGGTCTATTTATTTGCGAAATTGTCATGCCTTTAGAACTTTTAGTTGTTATTAAACATTTCAACTTAAAACATTTAATAAGTTGTTTTGAAATTTCTTCAATTTTATCTTTTCCCTCAAAGTCTTTCATTTTTAACCTCTTTGAAGCAACAAGTAGTTCTTTTAAATTTGGAGTTAAGATGGTTGCACCTTTATAATGATCAAAAGACTCTTTTTTTGGATCTACTATGATAATTTTTTTATATTTTTTTGATAATTTTATAATCCTCTCAACTAAGTCCCGCGATAATAATCCTTTATTGTAATCTGATAATATAACTAAATCAGAATCTTTTAATTTATTGGTAAAACAATCTAATATTTTCTTTTTCAGAGAACTTTTAATCTTAATATTTTTTTCTGAATCTACTCGAAGTATCTGTTGTTGACCCGATATATATCTTTGTTTTTTTGTAGTCATTGAGTTCTTTTCAATTAAAAAATTTACTGTTAACCTTTTCTCAACTTTGCTTAATTTTTTTAGAATTCTATAGTTTATGTCATCACCAACAACGGATATTAAATAACATGATCCTCCACCTGAACAAATATTTCTGGCTACATTTCCTGCTCCTCCTAACACAAAGCTTTCTTTTATAGTTTTTAGTATTGGGATAGGAGCCTCGGGTGAAATTCTTTCAACATCTCCATAAACATAAGAATCCAGAATTACATCCCCAATACATAAAATTTTTACATCCTTAAATTTATTTTTTATGTAATTTCTCATTTCTATTGTTTTTTAAAATTTTTTCAAAGTATTCAATAGTTTTTTTCAGACCATCAATTCGATTAACCGATGGTGACCAGTTAAGCTGATTTTTTGCTAATGTTATGTCGGGACACCTTTGTTTTGGATCGTCTTGAGGAAGTTTCTTAAACATTAATTTTGCTGCACTTCCTGTTATTTCTAAAACTTCATTTGCTAAATCTTTAACTGAAATTTCAACTGGATTACCTAAATTTATTGGTCCAATTAAATTTTCCTTGTTCATCATAAGAATCGTACCATTTATTAAATCAGTTACATAACAGAATGACCTTGTTTGTTCTCCATCACCATAAATAGTTATGTCTTTATTGGTTAATGCCTGAATAATAAAATTTGATACAACTCTCCCATCATTTAATTGCATTCGAGGACCAAAAGTATTAAAAATTCTTATAACCTTAATATTAACTTTATGCTGCCTGTGGTAATCCCAAAAAATTGTTTCCGCACATCTTTTGCCCTCGTCATAACAAGCTCTTGGTCCGTTAATACTTACTGAACCTTTATACGACTCATTTTGTGGATGAATCTCTGGATCACCATAAATTTCTGAAGTAGACGCTTGAATTATTTTTGCATTAGTTCTCTTTGCTAGTCCAAGCATATTTATTGCTCCGTTAACACATGTTTTAATTGTTTGAACGGGATCATTCTGGTAGTGTATTGGGGATGCTGGGCAAGCAAAGTTAAAAATTTCATCAACTTCAAGAAATAAAGGAAACGTTATGTCATGTTTTAAAACCTCAAAATCTTTGTTATCTATTATTTTTTTAAGATTATCTTCATTCCCAGTATAAAAATTATCACAACATATTACATAATTGCCATTTTTTAATAATTCCTCGCACAGATAAGATCCTAAGAAACCAGCTCCACCAGTTACTAATATTCTTTTATTCATTTTAACTCAATTTCGATAATTTTTTTTTCATTTTGTCTCAAATCAAAAGATGACTGCTCAAATTTTGGCGCACTCAAAAAAATTGAAGGGTTATTACTAAATCCATATTTTTCATTTGGAATACCAAAAAATGAATCGAATTTATCATTGCTATTCTCATCATGAAAAATTGCTACAGCGTAAATACCTTCTTTTAAATTATTAATCTCATAATTATTCTCAATAATTTTTGAAGTTTTTTCTTTAAATCCTAAAAATTTTCCTTCTTTTTTTGGAAACTTTTCTTGTTCATTATATATAGCTATATGAATTAAACCACTTTGATTATCAAAATTTTTTATTTTTAAAATCAAGTCTCCTGATTGTACATTTTTGAAATTCAATATAGGTAAAAATACTAGGAAAAATAAAAAATTTGAAAAGTATTGCACTAAATTAAAGGTTTGAGATATCATTAATTATATTTTAAATACCTTTTATGGATATTTTTAATTGATAATAAATTACATGTATAAAATTACTTTATCTATATTTTTATTATTTTCTTTTTTGAAAGACGATCTTCATTCTTCTGAAAATGATAAAATTAATGTAAAGCAGCTTATTGTAAATTCAGAGTTTGCACTAGAAAAAATTTCTAACACCAAAGATCTCGCTAACTTTCAAGATTACTTAAAGAACTCAAAAGCTATTTTGATTTTTCCAGAGTTATATGAGGGAGGTCTGTTTTTTGGTGCGAAAGGTGGAAATGGAATATTATTGATAAAAAAAACTAATAATTGGTCAGGACCTTTCTTTTATACAATGGGAGGTTTAAGTGTTGGTCTGCAGGTGGGAATAAAATCTGGAACTATGATCATGACAGTTATGTCAGATAGAGGGCTAAAGTCGATTATTAAAGAACGGGTAAAATTTGGAGTTGATATCGATGTTGCAGTTGTTGATGAAGGAGTTGGTTTTTCTGCAGACAGTACATTGCGTCTGGCAGATATTTTTTCTTTTTCAGATAATTCTGGTCTATTCTTAGGTAGTTCACTAGAAGGATCTTATCTGCAACCAAGAAATGACTATAATAAAAAATTACATAACAAGTCATTAACATCAGGCGATATACTTAATAAAGGTTTTAGTACTAAAAGTTCAGAAAAATTTTCATCATTAATCAACGATATTTTACTTTCTAAATGAGTGAGAAAAATACTGAGTTATTAATTGTTTTCTGTGGACATGGCTCTAGGAGTAGCGAATTTATGAATTCTTTTTTATGTTTCTTCAGGAAAATGAAAAGAAAATTCGATATCAAAATGAAATATTGTTTTATAGAAATCAATAACCCCCTAATAGATTTTATTTTAGAAACATCTTGTAAAAAATATAAGTCGATAATTTTTGTTCCTGCACTTATTTTTAAAGGAAAACATTATTTGAAAGATATAAAAAATAAAATAGATACTTATTCCAAAAAATTTGAGAAAAAAATTATTTTAACAAAAAATCTTAACTTAAATAACGAATTAGTAGCGATCTTTAAATCGAAAATTAATGAAAAAGTTACTAATCGAAAAAAATCTATGCTTCTTACTTGTGCTTCCTTTTCGAAGGAAAAAAATAATGTTCAAATGCTCAGTCAATATTCTAAAAAATTATCAATGGATTTAGAAATTAAAAACTTTAATTGCTTTTTGTTTGGAAGTGAATCAAAGATTATATCCAATCTAGAAAAAGAGATAAAAATTGGTAGTCTAAATTTTATTGTTTTACACCCTATTTTTTTATTTGACGGATTTTTATACAGTAAAATAGTTTCTAAGTTTAAACAAGTCTTTGATAAAGATCTATTTGTTACAGAACCATTATTGGATGAAAAAAAAGTTTTTGATATTTTCTACAAAAAAATTATAAAGAAATTAACATTACTTGAATAGTTGCCTAATCTCTGACTTTCTTGAAAACTTTGCATAATCATGAACTGATCTACCAGAGTAGTCTAAAATATCTTGATCTGCACCTAAAAAAATTAGTTCTTTAACAGAGTTAACATTTTCACGTTCTACAGCTATCATTATTGATGTTCTACCCATACTGTCTTGAAAATTTAAATCTGCTCCTTTATCAACTAAAAATTTTATTAATTCAGATTTTTCTAACATTACAGAATACAATAAGGGTGTAATTTTTTCCAAAAAGACAGAGTTGATATTTGCTTTATGTTTTAACAAAAGTTCGATCATCTTCTTATTATTGTTTTTAACAGCATACCCTAAGGGAATCATTTTATCTGAATCAATTTTCGAGCTAGATTGTCCTTCCTCTAAAAGTTGTTCAAGTCTTTCCAGATTTGCTTCTTTTAGAGCTGATTTATAGACTAATTCAGGAAATACTTCGCTCTCTACTAAAGGATATAGATTATTAAAAAAACAAAAGAATATTAAAAACTTAAAAGATATTAACTTTTTCATAACCAAAAGTATATTATAATAATGATTATAAGAAAAAGTATTTTCTTAATTAGAGCGAATCCATAAGATTTTAACGAAATTACATATGAAGCTTTATCAAATTTAAAAAAAGTCTGATTGTATAATTATTTCAGAAATTTTTAAAAAAAATTTTTAAAAAGTTTTAGAGCAGTTTAATATTCTGATCCTTTTTGAAGAAAAAATTTCTTACAAAAAAAAGTGAACGAAAAAATTTATGAAAAAATATTGAATTATTTTTTAAAAAAAATTAATGTTCAATTATAGCCGAGAATTATTAATGTTGTTTCATTTCTTAACAAACTAAAACTTTCATTAACCAATAAAAGGCTACATTCAACTGTTTATTTTTATGATTTTATTAATGAAGGGTTGAATTTCAATTTTTCTGGTTTAGGATTTGAAAAAATTATTTATGAGAATTGATAAAACGATGGATATTAGAAAATTGTTTAATGAACTTAACAAACTAAAGCCTAATTATGAAATTTCAATTTTATTTTTTGACAAAAATTTATGGTTAAATGTTTTCGATAAAAATTTAAGCGAGAAAATCAAGTATAATTTATCCAAAAAAAGTAATGTCTTCTTAATTTTTAGTAAAAGAAAATGAATCGATTTAGACCCAGTATAGCTAAGAATATAATCTTAATATTATTTATTGGATTATTTTTGTTCTTAACAAATTACTTCACCAATGAAATAATTAAACCAAACAAAAAAATTGATAATCAACCTGATATCGGAGGAAAGTTTATACTTTTGGACCAAAATGAAAGGGTATTTGACTCTAGTACAATTAATAAACATAAACTAATTTATTTTGGATATACATACTGCCCTGATGTTTGCCCATTTGATATTTTAAAATTAGACAGACTTTTTACTGAAAATATAGAAATCAATCAAAAAATTATCCCAATTTTTATAACTGTTGATCCGAAGAGAGATTCGACTGATGAAATCAGAGATTTTCTTAAAAATTTTAATAACAAAATCGTAGGGCTTACTGGTAATGTAAATCAAATTGATGCAATTCTTAAACAATATAGAATTTACAGGAAATTTTCTAAAGATCCAGATTCGAGTGATGATTATTTAATAAATCATACTTCTTTATTTTATCTAGTAGATGAAAATGATAAATATGTACAACATTTTAGTTCACAAGATTTTTTTGGGTCTACTAAAAAATTCTTCACTGATTACAAATTTTAATTATCTAAAAAGATTATCAATTAATTTATCAAATAAATTTTCTTCATTTTTTGTTTTATTTTGTTTCTTTATTTTCTCACTCTTAATTGTTAGATTCTCATTTAATTTTGAAATTGGCTTGTTTTCGTGAGCTTTTTTCATAAAATCACTCCACAATATTGCAGGTGCATTTCCTCCAGTAATTTTACGCATAGGAGAATCGTCGTCATTACCAAACCATACGCCTGTAACCATGTCTGACGAAAAACCGATAAACCAAGCATCTCTTAAAGACTGACTAGTTCCTGTTTTGCCTGCAGCTGGCCGTCCAATTTTTGCGTTCTTTCCCGTTCCTGTTCTAATTGTTTCTTTTAGCATCTGAGTCATATCAAAAGTTATATTTTCTTCTAGTAATCTTCCCGGACCAAAACCTTTTCTCAAATACAATAAATTTCCATCTACATCCTCAATTAATCTAACACCATGAGTCCATACTCCATTTCCACCGTTAGCTAAAACATTGTAAGCACCAGTAAGTTCTAATAAATTTACTTCTGAAGTTCCCAGTGCTAAAGATGGTGAATTGATAAGTTTACTTTTAATACCTAAAGATTTTGCTTTTTTTATTACTTCTTCTCTACCAACACTCTCAGAAATTTTTACAGCAACAGTATTTATAGATTTAGAAAAAGCTTCAGATATTGAAATATCTCCTAGAAATTCTTTTTTGTAATTTTCAGGTGACCAATTATCAACTGAAACCTCTGAATCTTCAATTTTATCATCAGGTAAGAAACCGTTTTCTAAAGCAACTAGATAAACAAACAGCTTGAAAGCTGAACCTGGTTGACGTTGTGCTTGAGTTACCCTATTAAATTGTGAATCACCATAATCTCTACCACCAACCATAGCTAAAACACCACCGTTCAAGTCTAAAACTACAATTGCAGACTGATTTGCTGAGGGAAACTTTTTGGATATACTTGAAATAGATTCCTCTGCCATTCTTTGAAGTTCTTTATCTAATGTAGTTCTAACTATCAAATCCTCATTTATTTCCCCAAGATATGATCTTACTCTTGGTAAAAGCCAGTCCACGAAATAACGTGAACTTTTGGGGGGTTCTGAAATATTCTTTTTTGAATCAGATATCAGTCTATAATTTTCAACGTCATTTAAATTGATGAATGAATTATTAGCCATGTTTCTAAGCACTTTTTTTGTTCTCTTTTGGGAAAGTGTTGGGTTCGATATAGGATTATACTTTGAAGGCGCTTTAAGCAAACTTGCAATTAACGCACTCTCGTATAAGTCTAGATCCTCGACCTTTTTGTTGAAATATTTTTCCGATGCTGCTTGCACTCCATAAGTACCAGAACCTAGATACACTCTATTTAAATATATGCTCAATATTTGTTCTTTAGAAAAACGAAACTCTAACCACAGACTCAAAATCACTTCATGTAGTTTTCTTGTTATTGAACGTTCTGGAGTTAAAAATAAGTTTTTCGCTAATTGTTGGGTAATTGTACTCCCACCTTGAATAATTCTCCTTGCTTTAAAGTTTACTAGGAAAGCTCTGGCTATTCCTCTTAAATCAACTCCTATATGATCAAAAAATCTTTTATCCTCGGTAACAATTACAGCATTGATTAAATCTTGAGGAAGTTGCTCATAACTAATCGATTGGCCATAAATGTCCCCAAATGAAGCCAGGATTCTACCCTCTCTATCTAAAAATGTTATGCTTGGTTGTCTGGTAATCTGAATTGATTCTGTTTCAGGAAGATTTAAGAATGCCCATACAACAGTAGCACCCAAAAAAATTGTAAGCCAAACACTAAATACAAATAACCATTTTAAAAAAATTAAAGGAAATATTTTTTTTTTCATTACTAAGTTTTACGGAAAAACTAAAGATTCAATTAAACATCTAAGTTAGAGACTTTTTTTGCATTGCTTTGTATAAATTCTTTTCTTTTTTCTACATCATCACCCATTAAATCAGAAAATACTTCACTAGCGTCTTGAGCCTCCTCTACACTTACTCTGAGAAGAGATCTATATTGAGGGTCAAGTGTTGTTTCCCATAACTGGTCAGGGTTCATTTCACCTAAACCTTTATATCTTTGAAATATCAATCCTTTTTTTCCAATATTAATCATTTTTTCCGCTAACTCTGTAGGCCCTGAAAATTTAAAAACCTCATCATTGCATTTGAGTTCTGGACTCGTCAGAAACACATCTTGAAGGAAACTGCCCATTTTGTCTATTCCATCATACTTAAGAGAATTGATGTCATCACTATTAATTATAAACGTTTCATTCACATCTCTAATTAATCTTGAGAAAACAAGATTCTTTTCTTTATCTGCTTCAGCAGTCCAGCCTTTTTCAAATTCATTTTCAAGGAAGTTCAATCTTTTTACTACATAGTCAATACTCTCACCAACTTTTTCTTGAGAACTAAAGGTTTTGTTATTAAGAATGCCTGATATTGCTGCCTGCTCAAGCACTTTATACAAACCCAAATTATTATCACATACTAAATCTAAAAACTTTGATACAGATAATGACTTTTTATATATTTCAAATAAATCATTTCCAGAAATCTGTTCTCCACTTGACAAATTTAATACAGAGTCGTTAATAACATCTTCTATAATAAAATTTTCTAGTTCGCTATCATCTTTAAGATATAGATTAGTCTTGCCTTTCTTAATTCTGTATAAAGGAGGTTGGGCAATATAAAGAAATCCTTCGTCGATCAGGACTTTCATTTCACGATAAAAAAAGTCAACAATAAAGTTCTTATATGCGATCCGTCTACATCAGCATCAGTCATAATTATAATTTTATGATATCGTAAGTTATCTTTATTAAAATCAGTATAATACCCAGCTCCTAGAGCTTGAATTAGTGTTCCAATTTCAGCAGAGCCAGCAATTTTGTCTCTTCTTGATTTTTCTGTATTTAGTATTTTTCCTTTCAAGGGAAGAACTGCTTGATTTCGCCTGTCTCTACCTTGCTTTGCTGAACCTCCTGCTGAGTCACCTTCAACAATAAATAATTCACATTTGCTAGCGTCTTTTTCTTGACAATCTGCAAGTTTCCCAGGTAAAGAACTAATCTCTAAAGTAGAATTTTTTCTAGACACTTCTCTTGCTTTTCTTGCTGCTTCTCTTGCAGCTGCAGCCTCATAGATTTTAGAAATAATAATTTTGGAATCTTTTGGGTTTTCTTCAAACCATTGAGATAATTTTTCTGAGACTATGGATTCAACAACAGGTCTTACTTCTGATGAAACCAATTTATCTTTTGTTTGAGAGGAAAATTTTGGGTCAGGTACTTTTACAGAAAGTACGCATGTCATACCTTCTCTGGCATCTTCACCAGTCAAGTTTATCTTTTCCTTTTTTTGAATACCACTTTGCGATACCACCGAGTTGATTGTTCTTGTAAGTGCAGCTCTGAAGCCCGCCAAGTGTGTGCCACCGTCACGTTGCGGTATGTTATTAGTAAAAACCAAACAATTTTCATGATATCCGTTATTCCACTGGAGTGATAATTCAACTTTTACGTCTTCATTACTTCCTTTAGCAAAAATCGGTTCACTTATAACGCAAGTTCTAGATTTATCAAGAAATTTTACATATCCTTTTAGTCCTCCTCTTGAAGATAGCAAAACATCTTTTCTCTCGCTTCCTCTTTTATCATAAAGATTAATTTTTATTCCAGAATTTAAATATGCTAACTCTCTTAATCTTGTCTCAAGCTTAGAAAAATTAAAATTTATGTTAGTAAAAATGTTTTTTGACACAAAAAAGGTAATTTCTGTTCCCGTACCCTCTTCTGAGATTTCTTGCTCCTTCAAAGATTCGATTATTTCTCCATTTTCAAATCTCATAAAATATTGTTTATTATTTCTTCTAATTGTAAGTTTTAACCATGATGATAAGGCATTTACAACCGATACTCCAACACCATGAAGACCACCAGAAACTTTATATGAGTTTTGATCAAACTTTCCTCCAGCATGGAGCTGTGTCATAATAACTTCTGCCGCAGAAATCTTTTCCTCTGAGTGCATATCTACCGGAATTCCTCTGCCATTATCCTTTACCGTTACAGAATTATCTTTATTTAAAATTACTTCTATTGTATCGCAATAGCCTCCCATAGCTTCATCTATAGAATTATCAACAACTTCGTAGATCATGTGGTGTAATCCTGAACCGTCGTCAGTATCACCAATATACATACCTGGTCTCTTTCTGACAGCATCAAGGCCTTTTAGGACTTTAATGGAGTCAGCGTCATAATCATTGTTTTGAGTCTCTTTAGCTTTTGAATTCAATCTATCTCCTTTAAGATTTATTAGAATTATTATATCATTATAATTTTTTTTTTCAGCTACATATCATTAATATTTAGAAACAAAGTTTGATCAGAATATTTTAAATCTTTGTTCAAATAATTACAAGATACATCGGTTATCCATGTTTGGATATTTAATTTTACTAGTTCATCTAGTATAATTTTTACATAAAATTCATCTAGGTGGGCAAAAAGATCGTCAAGTAGAAAAATAAGATTTAAAACATTTCTATCTTTTAAAAACATTATAAATAGAAAAATTACTGCAACCATAGTTATTTTCTGTTCACCAGTAGAACAATTATTTACAAACATATCTTTACTCTTGATATAAACTTTTACGTCAGTTTTATTTATTCCAAACTGAGTTCTCCCAATGATAGAATCAACTTTTCTATTTTCATATAATTTTTTTGCAATAGTTTTCTCAACTTCTAATGAAGGTTTTCGTTCAAAATCTCTATCTATTATTCCATCTAATGAAAGTTCAATTTCAGGAAATGTAAAATGATTAGCAGAAGAAAATCTATTAATTTTTTTTAAAAACTGTCTTCTTGAGTCACAAATAATAACCCCAAGAACACTCATTTTTTTTTCTATGGTATTTAACCAGCTTTTTTGAGATTCAGAGAGTGAAAAAGATTTTATTATTTTAAGTCTTTCTTTTTGTAATTTTTGGTAATTCATTAAATTTTTTTTATGATTTTCATCAACATGGACAATTAAGGAATCGAAAAAGTTTCTTCTCTCTGATGAAGTTCCATTAAACATATTATACATATAAGGAAGTAACCAAAAAACCTTTATATGCTGTGTTAGTCTGTTATTGGATTCGATTTTACCATCTACTTTGATTATTTTTCTTAAATTATTTGTCTTTGATGATAATCCAATTCCTAATTTAACCACCTTATTCAGTTTTAGTTTTAAAATAACTGCAAATTCATGAGCTTTTGATTTTTGATTAACTAAGGAATAAAGATCTGCATTTCTCATTCCTGAACTAGTTGTTAATAAAGAAATTGACTCTAAAATATTTGTCTTCCCAGATCCATTTTTACCAGAAATAAAAATAATTTTTTTTTCTGTTTCAATTTTTAGGGATCTATGGTTCCTATAATTAGAAAGAAAAAGTTCTAATACTCTTATATTCCTTGACATAAATTGTTAAGATCTCATTTGCATAATCAGATACAATGAGTTGGGTGAATTTTCAGATTTCAATATTGTCGGAGCTGTGTTTTCAGAAAATGTTAATGAAACCTCGCCTGCCTTAAAAACATTTAAAACATCGAGGATATATTTTGCATTAAAGTTAATGTTTATATTTGGTCCAGTATATTGCACTTTAATTTGTTCTGTTCCTGCAGATTTCTCTTGTCCAAAGGAACTTACAACACACAAATCGTTTGAAATGTCTAATTTTACGGTTCTAAATTTTTCCAATGATACGGTAGATACTCTGTCAATTGTTTCAGAGAATGCAGTGCAATCTGTTTTCATTATTAAGTTATTATTTTTTGGTATTACACTTTCGTAGTCAGGAAAAGATGCGTTTAAAAGCTTTGATGTAATAATCAAATTATCTATTGATAATTGGATTTTAGATTTAGATATTTTTAATTCAACTTTTTTATCAAATCCCTCAAGTAACTTTGATATCTCAAAAACCGCCTTTTTGGGAATTATAATTCCCTTAAAATCATTGAGTTTTTCAGTTATCTTAGTTTGGCATCTGGAAAGTCTGTGACCGTCAGTTGCCACCGAACTTAAGTTATCTAAAGTTTGATGTAAATAAATTCCATTTAAATATTGCCTTGACTCATCAACGCCCATAGAAAATTTACAATTGTTAATTAGATATAATAAATCTTTTGCATTAATAAGTAGCTTATTATCAAAATCTTCGTTTTCCATAACCGGAAAATCTAATGTTGACAAATACCCAATTGAAAACTTAGAATCTCCAAAAAAAATAAAAATTTGTCCTGAATCCTTTTCTTCTCTTAAATCAATCTCAGAATTATCAGGTGCTTTTCTTACAATATCAAATAATAATTGAGATGGTACAGTTAATTCTCCTGATAAATTTATTTTTGCATCTATCTTCTCAGAAATTTCTAGAGCTAAGTCTGTAGCTGTAATTTCAATGCAATTTTCAAAAGTTTTTATTCTTACATTTGAAAGAATCGGTATTGTATTCCTTTTTTCAACAACACTTTGAAAATGACTTAAACACAAATAAAGATTTTTTTTTGATACACTAAAATCCATATCAAGATTCTAACATCCTTATAAGAAGCTCAACATCTTCATCAAAGCTTACATCATGATTTCTTAGCTCCTCAACTTTCTTCACAGCATGAATTACAGTTGTATGATCTCTGTTTCCAAACCTTCTCCCAATTTCAGGCAAGGATCGAGATGTTAAGTTTTTTGATAAGTACATAGCTATCTGCCTCGGCCTCACAACTGTTCTAGAGCGTCTAGCAGAGCTCATATCTGACATCTTGACATTAAAATGTTCCGAAACTTTTTTTTGAATCTGCTCAATGTTAACTTTTCTTTGAGACGATTTAAGAAGATCACGTAATAAATCATGAGTCATTTCGATGTTAATTTCTTTTCCGACTAAAGACGAAAATGCAGTTATTCTATTAAGAGCTCCCTCTAATTCTCTAACATTAGTGGTAATTTTATGAGCTAAAAATTCCAGTACATTCTCTGGAATTTTTGTATCGACCTTTTCAGCCTTTGCATGCAGAATGCTTAATCTAAGTTCATATGTTAAGGGATGAATATCCGCAACCAAACCCCAACCAAGTCTAGATCTCATTCTTTCCTCTATGCCTTCTAAGTCTTGAGGGGATTTGTCAGCAGAAATTATTAGTTGTTTGTTTTGATCAACTAATGCATTAAAAGTATGAAAAAATTCTTCTTGTGTAGACTCTTTTCCAGAAATAAACTGAACGTCATCGATCATTAAAACATCAACGGTTCTAAACTGTTCTTTAAAAGCAACTGTATCTTTAAATCTCAAAGCTTTAATAAAGTGATACATAAATTTTTCCGCAGATAAATATATTACTCTTCTAACTGGGTTCATTCTTTTGATTTCATGGGCAATGGCATGCATTAAATGCGTTTTTCCCAGACCAACGCCTCCATAAAGGAATAAAGGATTAAACGGAACGTCTTGAGATTCCGCTACTCTTCTGGCTGCTGCAAAAGCTAGCTCATTGGGTTTTCCTACTATAAAATTTGAAAATGTGAATCTTTGATCTAAGCTAGCTCCAATGTTTTCACTTAAATCATAACTTTTGGAAGCTTTCTTATTTTGAGTCGAGACATCAACTTGTTTTGAACTATATATAGTTGAATTATCCAGATCAGATTTGGCTTTAACAATTACAAGCTTAAATTTAATTATACTCTTATTTTGGTTTGACCAATAATCTTTTAATAAGTCAAAATATTCACCATTAATTCTAGTTTTAATAAACTGATTGGGAACGCTTAGAGTTAAAATTCCAGAATTAAAACTTATTAAGCTAATTGGTTTAAACCAACTCTTAAATAGTGCATCACCAACTTTTTGTCTAATTTTGCCTCTGACAGCGGCCCATTGGGCTTGTATCTCATTAAAATGATATTCCTCAGATTCTCCCATTGTCAACCTTGTCTCCAAGGCAGCTTGGAAAATTTCCAACCTGAGGAATTAGATCTGTGTTCATTTTGATTGTGGATACCTTCGAAACCATCCTGACAATTATAACAATTCTTATAACCTTTTGAAGTTAAAAACTCTGCTGCAGATTTAGATCTTCCACCTGATCTACATATCAGTATTATTTTACTATCTTTAG
>CABZAL010000007.1 GCA_902523675.1 uncultured Alphaproteobacteria bacterium
AGCTTTATAAAGAAAGCTAATACACCAATTACATACTTCAATCATCACTTGATCGTACATAAACACTCCTTGTTCATTTTATATTAATATACACTTGGTAATTATAAAATTCCAAATTAATTTGGGGTATAGTAACGACCTACCGTTCTGGAATAGTAACGACCTAACCGTTCTATCTCAAACAGTAAAAAGTTTCCATACATTCAAATTTTTCTTGGTTAATAATAATTAACAAAGGAGAAATAGTGATGAGAAAGAAACAAACTAATTATCTTGAAGAAGCAACTAATAGATTTGTCGAAGAGCTAATAAGGAAAGGTATAAAAGTTCAAACTTTAGAACCTAACGACAATGGGAAATCGACAATAACTTTTATTCCAAAAATAAAAATTAAGGAGAGAAATAATGGCTAAAATCATTTGGAAAGAACTAAAAGAAGATGATCCGATTTTTAAAACCGGGTTTATTTTTTCATCTCCAAAGCTAAATAAATCAAAAAAAATAAGACATAAAGGAGGTAAGAAATGAATCGTAAACCACTTTTCTTAATACCTGTTAACAATCAGACGGATGAGCAGATATTGCATGAAATCGTAAAACAACTTTAATTTCATGGTTTTTAGGTAAAAGGTAAGCCTGAAGAATATAAAAAATAACTATAAAAAGTCATTAAATTAAAGGGGAGAAAAATCTCCCCTTCCCTTCTTTCTTGAAAATAGATAAAGTTACTTATGTGGATCCAGTTTAACAATGCATTTTTATCAATAGTTGAAAATAGAGATAATAAATTAGAGTTATTAGTCAGGGCTCGTATTAAAGGTGATATTGAGGAAATTTTTCCTGAAGCTGATGTCTTTGAAGATGAAAGTGCAGATTATAGATATAGAGCTTTTATTTCTAAAGCTAAGGTAGCCGAAAGAATGACGTTAAAAATGAAGGAAATTAATTATGGTAATTTTAAAAACTCTGTTAAAGAAACCAACAGAAAAAATGCTTACGGAAATGTGTGGATGGAGTTGAGAAAATTACAAAAATAATTAATCAACTTTTTCACCTAATAAATGCGATGCCGTTTCAATATAAGCACAGTTTTGGCAAGAGTCTGTTTTTGCAGGAATTTTGTCAGAATCTAAGGTTTTCTTCATTTCCAAAACTTTTTGTCCAATCCATTCAGTTGATACTTCATACTTAATAAGAATTACTTCAAAATTAATATTTTTATCAAAAGAATCTCTTTCTTGAATACCGTTACAAACCATAAAATACGAGTCTTTAGATACTGAAAAACCCATATTTTTAAGAATATAAGCGTAAATGTCTATTTGAGTTTTATATCTTAGATGGAAAACATTTGTTAAATAACATTCTCTATCAATTAAACCTTTACTGGATTGTGCTTTGTAATCACATATAACAATTTCTTCAGTATCAAGGTTGAACCAAATATGATCAACTTCACCTTGAATAATTAAGTTAGTTTCCTGGTGATGAAATTGAATACCACCTGATTTGGCTTCTCGCCAAATATCAATATCTTTATGCTGAAATGGTACAAAATTTAAATTTTACTCCTTAAAAATTGGATGAGGTTTTTTTGGTTCCCTGTAGTAATCAAATTCTTTTTGAGTAAGTCGTCAACAGTTGAATTAAGTGCCCACCCAGGTGTGTCTGGCTCTTTTAAACCTTTCACTCTATCAAGATAAAAACAACGCTCACAATCCAGAAAGTTAGAAAACTTACTTCTGCTTATTTTAAAAGGCTTATCACTTTTTTTGTTGTATAAAGACCAAGCCTGACTCCTTAAACCATTAACTTTAACAAGTCCACCTGTTTTTTTATTATAATTAAGACTTACCATAAAAGTATCTTTTTACTAAATATTGTAAAATAATCTATTACAATATACAATATGTAGCTATGAGGTTTGTTGATTTATATGCAGGATTAGGTGGTTTTCACGTCGGTCTAGCCCAGGAAGGTAATGAGTGTGTTTATGCCTCTGAAATTAATACTGAATTAAATGAAGTTTATCAAAAAAATTTTGGAATAAAACCGAATGAAGACATTACTAAAGTAAGTCCTGAAGAGATTCCTAACCATGATATTTTATGTGCAGGTTTTCCTTGCCAACCTTTTTCCAAAGCTGGCAAACAATTAGGATTAGAATGTAATGAAAATGGAAAACATATCTTTAAAATACTTGAAATAGCAAAGATTAAAAAACCTAAATTTATTTTACTTGAAAATGTTCCTCATCTTCTTCAACACAACGGAGGAAAAACATTTGGTAAGATTAAAAAAGAGTTTAGATTTATTGGTTATGATTTAAGCTATTCAATATTATCGCCAAACGATTTTGGTATTCCTCATTTACGGCAAAGACTATTTATTTTACTATCAACAAATCCATTAGACTTCTTTAAATGGCCAAAAAAAGAAAATAAACCAACGCACATAAAATCAATATTAACAAAAGAAAAATCAGAAAAAATTCCTAAAAATTTAGAGTTTGCTCTTGAAAAGTGGCAAGAATTTACATTTAATTATAGAACTCATAAAAATACATGGAATAAGTTAGGTTTTCCTATCTGGGCGATGGAATTTGGTGCTACTTATCCATACGTTCTCGATACACCTTGGAATATAAATAAATCAAAATTAAGTGAAACAAGAGGTTTACTTGGTTTGTCAATGACTGATTGCAAAGATTGGAATGATTTTAAAAATAAACTTCCTGCTTATGCTATTGAAGAAAAAAAAATATTTCCCGAATGGAAAATTAGATTTATTAGCAATAACAGATTGCTTTACAATAATCATAATTTCTGGATTAAACCATGGATGAAATGGCTAAACGATTTTGATGCAACATTACAAAAATTTGAACCAAATTTTGATATAAATAATACTACTGTTTGGGACAATATAATACAATCAAGGTCATCTGGACTAAGAGTTAAAAGACCTGATTGTGCTCCCTCACTTGTATCTATTGGTAGCACATCACCCATAATTGGATGGGAAAAAAGATATATGACCAAGTTGGAGTGTTTTAATTTACAAAGTTTAGGTCATTTGAAATCTAAACCAACCAATAGCAAAACATCATGGAATCATGCTATAGGCAATGCTGTTTCGGCAAAAGTAACAAACAGAATAGCAAAAAAAATTCTAGAATTTTCATCAAAAAGAGTTAAAATAATAAAAGATAATTCATATTTAATCAGAGAAATAGTATAACAGATTGGGCGAAAAAAGTTTAGAAATCAAGTCAGTCCCAGTTCATCCCGGGATGAAAATCTTAAATGTTATAAAACATTTAAATTACAAACCTTGGTTTGCATTGGGAGAATACATAGATAATTCCCTTCAAAGTTATTTTAATAATGAAAAAACATTAAAAAAAATGGGAGGACGTGGTTATAGATTAATAGTAGATATATCACTTGTACCTTCACAAAATATGATACGAATTACCGATAATGCAGGTGGAATCGCTTTTGATGACTTTTTACGCGCTTTTCAATCAGCAAATGTGCCACCAGACGCATCAGGCTTAAATGAATTTGGTATGGGTATGAAGTCAGCTTCAATTTGGTTTGCAGATAAATGGCAAGTACGTTCAACTGCTATTGGTGAGGGTATTGAAAGAACTGTTCGTTTTGACCTTGAAACAATTGAAGATAAAGAGGAAAGTGGCTTGGATGTTGCTAATAGACAAGTTCCTGAGAAAGAGCACCGAACTGAAATTGAACTTGAAAATGTAAATAGATTTCCGAGCAACCACAAAACAAAAGAAAAAATTAGAAAACATCTTGCCTCAATCTACAGGCTTTTTTTAGAAAATAAAATTTTAGAACTTTACTTTGATGATGAACCAATTATTTATGTCAAACCTAAAGTTTTAAAAGCGCCAATTTATAACAAAAATCTTGCTCCTGTTAATGAAAATGAAATTGAGTGGAAGTCTGAAAAATTTATTATTGAACTCACAGATACAAAAAAGATAGAAGGACAAGTTTTGATTAGAGAAACAGGGTCCGCCAAAACAAATGGATTCTCTTTATTTAGACGGGGAAGACTGATTTTTGGAAGTGACGAAGATGTCTACAGACCTCAAGCAATTTTTGGATTAGCTAACTCATTTACTTCTCAAAGATTATTTGGTGAGTTTTCTCTATCTGGTTTTCAAGTTACACACACTAAAGACGGAATAGATTGGGAAGAAGATTACGAAATTCAATTTATTAATAAACTTAAGGAAATTCTAACAAATTACTCTTTAAAAAATGAAAAGGTTAATTTTTTGAATCAATGTGAATTTTTTAGAAAAAGAGAATCGTATAAGTCAAAAGACAAACAAGAAGCGGTTAAAGGTCTGATTATTGATGAGTTATCCAAAACCAATAAAATTAAAATTGATGAACAGACAATTTCCGAAAAAGAAGAACCTTTAAATGGTAGTAAAAAAATTATTGAAGTTACAGAAAATGTTTTTGAGGGTGAAATTGATGCTGGAACAAGAGGGATATATAAATACCAAGTAAAATTAAATTATGAAGATTCAGGTGATCCAAATTGGTTCAGGTACACAAGAGAGCCTGATTATAGTCAACCAGAACCCTATATTTTAAATGTAAGTATAAATATGCTCCATAAACTTTTTAATGATTATCAAGACAACCTTGATGCAATTATACCAATTATAAGAATCACTGTAGCATTTTGTATTGCCCATCAAATGACAATAAAATTTCAACAAGGTGAAGTTCACATAATGGATAAGATGCAAGAATTAGTTGATATTACCACATTTAATCATGGCAAATAGTTCAATAATTATCACTCCAGGAACACAGAGTGAAATACCTGACACATTCGGTTTTTGGGATCCTGTGATAGGACCATCTTTTTCACAATATTTAGATAAATTGAAAAATGATGGAAGAACTGAAGAAGAATTGAAAAATATAAAAAAAGAATCCTTAGATATTTTAGGTAAATGCATTCACCCAAATGAAAGAAATAAAACTTCTACCGGGTTAGTAATTGGAAGAATTCAGTCAGGAAAAACTTCGTCATTTACAGCTGTTTCTCATTTAGCAAGGGATAACGGAATAAATATTATCGTTATCTTATCAGGAACAAAAAAAAACTTATTTTCACAAACAAAAATTAGACTTGTAAATGATTTAATTGGTAAACAAACTAGACTATGGCACGCAGTTAGTACTGACAAGATTGACAAAGCAAAAAAAGATGACCTGCCTTCGTATTTCAAAGATGTAAAGGAAAAGAGAAGAGCGATTATTTTTTTTAGCCTTAAAGAAAAACAACATATAAAAAAACTTTCGGAGATAATATCTGAAGGCTTTAAAAAAGATAACTATAATGTTTTAGTTATTGACGATGAGAGTGATCAAGCAGGTCTGAATACATTTGCAGCCAAAAATTTTAAAAACGGTGAAGTAAATAAAAAAAAAAGTCCAGTGTACTCAAGTATAACAAATTTAAGAAAATTATTACCCACTCACAGTTATTTGCTCTATACAGCCACGCCTCAGGCAAACCTATTAATAAATACAACCGATATTTTATCCCCAAATTTTGCAAAATTTGTTACACCGGGTTCAAATTATACTGGTGGAGAGTCCTATTTTCCCGTTTATAAAAAATTTATTAAAATTTTAGAATCTCACAAAGATGATGGCGTTACTCCTAAAGAGTACAAAGAAGCATTGAGCATTTATTTGATTGGTTATTTAGATGGTTGTTTAAAAGGGGAAAATAAAGAAAATACAAAATGTAGAACAATGATGGTGCATACAGCCAGAGAAAAAGAAGAACACAAAACATACAAAGGTTTTGCTGATGAGTATTTTACGGAAATTTTAAGTCCTTATTCAAAGGAAAGTTCAATTAACAAACATTTAAAACCAGCCTATGAAGCTTTAAAAATAACATGTGAAAATATATCAAATTTTGATGAATTAATTAGATATCTATACAGTGATGATTTTGAAACTCCATTAATAACAGAAATAAATCAAACAAGTTCTAAATCATTAGTTGATGATCGTGGGCAATTTCCATGGGGAGATCGTTATGGAAGAATTTTAATTGGTGGAGATTTATTAAATAGAGGTTTTACTGTTGAAGGTCTAACTATAACATATATGCCTAGGAGTGCAAAACAAAGGACCCAGGACACTATTCAACAAAGATGTAGATTCTATGGTTACAGGAAAGATTATTTAAAATATTGTAGAGTGTTTCTAAAAGCAGAAACTGCTCAATCAATAGAACAATACATAGAAAGTGAAAAAAAACTGAGAGAGGCGTTATCAACATTTAATAAAGAACAAGACAGGACTGGAATTTCATTATTTAATTGGAAAAGAAGTTTGATGACAGCTCTTGGTGAAAGAGCAACACGAAAAAATGTTATTGGTTATAGTAAAAACTTTAAATACGAAAATAAATGGTTTTATACCCAAATACCAGTAAGTGACAAACCAACTTATGAAGAAAAAAGAATAATTGAAAACAACACTGAAATTAGAAAGAAAATACTCGCAGATTTAAAAGATAAAAACTTTGATCTTAATCAATGGAAAATATTAACTCAGAACCCTTTAGAAAAGACGGAATGGTCAAAAGAAAGGGTCAAACCAAAATTTGATTTAAATTTCTCTCTTAAAGAGTTTAAAGAAAAATATTTACATAAAATTATGTTTTCTGAAATAGATGATGAAAAAATAAAATGGAATTTTTTTAAAGATCAATGTTTTAATAATGATAAGGGTAACACAATGAATATTATTGATATGAATACGCAAGAAGAAAGGGTGAGAAACATAATGGACTTTAATCCTTTTGGTGGTAGAGATAAAAATAACGACTTAGGATATCCAGGGGATAGCACTTTCGCGTCAGGAACAACCAATACACTATTAATTTATAGTTTTACAATGTATACCCATCCAAAAAATAAATATGAAGAAGACAGAAAAAAAATATATGAAAACGTCCCAGTATTTTGTTTCCATTCACCAAATAAGGTAAAAAAGCAAATTATTCACCAACCGCGTTAACAAATAATGATAAATTTAGATCTTTATAAAAAGCTTAAAAATTCAAAACCTAAAACTCTTAATGGGAAATACTTTACTGAAAAAATAGATTTTAATTTTCTCAAATACTTTGGTATTGATCAAGATAATAATCCAACATTTTTTTTTGAATTAGAAGAAGAAATAGTTAACCATTTTCCTATCAGTCTTCAAAATATTCGGTTTATAAAAAATAATGAATATATATTACAAAATAATAATAAAGAAATAACAGAAACATTTTCTATAATAAAGTGTGTTTCAGAATCACCCTCATTGATTGAACTTTTTTTAGAGACTTTATTTTCTAGAATACAAGAATGGGAAAAAAATAAGCAAGTCAATATTAATGAAGATATAGAAAGCTTTCAGAAACTTTTTGAAAAGTTACAGTTAACATCAATAAAAACTGTTAAAGGTTTATGGGGTGAATTGTTTACCATAAAAAACTCCAAAAATATAAACCGATTAATTGAATACTGGCATGTAAAAAAAACACAATTATTTGATTTTTATGCCCCACCAAATATTGTTGAAGTAAAAACAACAACCGAACAAAAAAGAATTCATTATTTAAAATTAGAACAATGTATATTTGAAAAGAATATGAATGGATATTTACATTCAGTTATGACTATTGAAAAATATGATGGTTTGTCTTGCTATGATCTTTATCAATCTATAAACCAAAAAGTATATAATAGACAAATTAAAGAAAAACTTGAGAAAGTGTACTTTGAAACAATTGGATCAAATTTTGAAAAATTTGATGAAGACAAATTTTGTTTAAAAACAGCGGAAGAAAACTCTTTATTTTTTGACTTAAATTTAATTCCATCACCGTCCAAACAAATACCTAAAGAGGTAGATCAGGTTAAATTTAGAGTTGATATATCAAACACGCCACAGTGTGACTTTGATTTAGAGAATATATAGATTACTTTATAATCTCTATCAGTTCATGAAGTTCTAACCAAGGTTGTTTTTTATGAATCATTCTATGACAATTTGAACAAAGTAAAACTAAATCACTTAGACTAGTTTTTTTTTCACCAAGTGAGATTGGGGTTATATGATGACATTCAATAAAGTCTTCGCCCCTCTTCCCATATTTTTCTTTAAAATCAAATTTACATGCCTCACAAAATAAACGCCCATTCATTCTTTTAAATATTTTTTTTTTTTCCCTAACAATTTTTGCATTTCTTTCTCGTTTAAGATGTTTGTAAGTTACTAACTTACCCTCTTTGGCAATGGCAACATCATCAAAAACTAAATCATCATTTATATCTAAATTCTCTAAAGTAAAATTTTTAATTTGTTCCGACAATTTATGAAGTTGATCCCAATTATGAGAAAACTCATCCCAAATAGGTTTGCATTTTGTAACACCACCAGTCATTCCTTTTCTATCATCTGTTGGATCAACAGCTAAATAGTTAGAGTTTCGTAAGTTAAGAGAACTAAGTGTCCTAAAGTCTTCTTTATCATGACCAAATATTTTTTGAACTTTATGAATATCAATAAGTAAAAGATTTAATTCTTCTGAGTTTTGATCAGGCATTTTCGGACGGTGCGTTATATAAAAATCTAACGCTAAAATCATTTCTTCTTTTTCCCAATCTTTAGCCATTTATGTTTTTTTCATGATTATATTAGACTTTTAACACTTATTTGAATCTTTTTCTTATATATTTTGACTGTTCATATGGATCTGCTATTGGCAGTGAGTTTGCTTTTATTCTTCTAAAGAATCTTTTTTCTTCTTTTTTCCAGGTAACAAATACTGGATTCTCTGCAGGTTCTAAATTAATTATAATAATATCTTTTCTTTCAATCTGTTTGAATTCCCATTTAAAATAATCAATGAATATATCTTCTGAAAAAATATTTTTATCATTAAAGATACTTAATAAAAATGTTTCAAAACCATCTCTATTTTTTTTATCTAATGTTTGATAGTCCTCTTCCAATCCTTTTATTTTAGTTTTTCGTTTCTCCCATTGATCTTCTGGTGGTACATGGTTTAAAAGGAAATAGAGACCAAACCAAAAAAACTGCCAAGTAATACCTATTACTGATTATCTTGCTTCTATTTTAAATTATCAAAAGAAGTTGTCTGGAAATACATCTCAATGGGTATTTCCTTCTAATAATGGAAAAGATGCACTCAATGGTGATGATAGTAAGCCTATGAGCAATCGCACAAAGAATATAAGGAAAATATCTCAAGAAATATAGGTCATCCATTCTCTCTTCATGACCTAAGACATTTATTCGCCTCCATAACCCTTAGTTTAGGCTATACAGAAGATATTATTTAACAGCTTCTTAATCATGGTATTGGCTCCATAACACAACGTTATTTAAATCAAATTATTTCGAAATCCTATGAGGTTTATAACAACATACATGAGGAGATGTTAAAGATTAGGGAAATAGATTTGTTCATTTAGATTTTTTGTTTTGATTTAACTTCATTATCAAAATTTTTTTTTATCTCTTCAAGGTGATTATATAAATCTCCGTCAAATATTTTACAGCTTGAATAAAATGTGCTGGCGTTATCAGTATAAGTATCCCTGATAATTTTTACTAAATCTAACGTCTGTCTATTGATAATGAATGAAGTTTTTAAATATTTGTCGGGGTTCAGTGAAGTCAATATAATTTTTTCAACAGTCGTTTCATACGACCAAGCATCACTAACTTTTGATATCCCACTAGCACTTGTTCTCCAATAACTATAATGTTTTAATCGAACATCACTATAAAATTCAAAAGCTTCAAAGTATGTAGCCCGGGTTGTAAAAGATGCGACTAATCTTTCACATAATAATTTTTTACCACTTAAATTATCTGATTTTGACTTCACTTCAAAAGACACGAACAAACAAATCAATATCATTAATAGTTTTTTCATAATATTACTTTAGAGGCATTTTATAAGAGCCATAATGTATTATAAAAATAAAAAAAATTGATGGCTAGGAAGAAAATAGAAAGTAATGAGAAGTAATTAGAACTACTAAGCTAGAAGTATTCCTTTAGTACTCTTATGGTTACTAAAGTATTAATACTTATTACTTCTACCTTATAATCAATAACTTATATGACTCTCGTATTTTACTGAAATACTGATTTGTAATCAGTAGGTCGGGTGTTCGAGTCACCCAACCGGCATCACTCACCAAGTGTTTCTCAGAAAACGTGTCTTATAAAATCTGTGTGTGGACTATGCTGCAGCTATATTTTATATTTCTCATAGTTTTATTTTATTTTTCCACCCCCTACCTTCAAAAAGGTAAAGGAATAGATTTTGGAAAATCTAATAGATTGTTTATTTTATCTAATAGTCTATACTTTTATTACGAGTTGTAGATGAAGAATTTAAAGGGTACAAATTTCCAGAAGATGGTCTGGAACGAGATAAAAAAAATCCCTAAGGGGAAAACAATTACTTATAAAGATCTCGCGATAAAGATAGGTAAGCCTAAAGCGCATCGTGCTGTTGCTAATGCCTGTGCTAAGAATCCATTATTAGAAATTATTCCTTGTCATAGAGTCATAAGAAGTGACGGTAAAATGGGTGGATATATGGGTGAAAAAGGAATAGAAAGAAAGAAAAAACTACTTGAAAAAGAAGGTATAAAATTTTAGGAATCCATTTATGATTCAAAAAACGCTTATTATCATAGGAGTCTTATTTATTCTTATAGGGTTATTATATCCATTTTTAAGAGATATTGGATTTGGAAGATTACCAGGTGACATTGTTATTAAAAAAGAAAACTCTTTTTTTTATTTTCCAATAGTTACCTGTATTGTTTTGAGCGTAGTTGTTAGTTTAATACTGATGTTTTTTAAAAAATAATCAAAAAACCTTACTTAATCACATTTAAAATTGCATTCTCTGCAAAATTAGTTGATTTACAAGTTCGTGTTGGAATACTTCCTGAAATAGGGTTGATAACATCTATTGTTTGATAGCCTCCTGATACAAAACTATAAGTTTGATTTAGCTCAGGATCATAATACCCAAGTGCATGTTGTGTTGAGAACCTATAATTTGTGTTAATACTTATTTTTGAAGATTTTCTATCAATATTTCGTATACTGATACTCATTTTTGCTTCAAGTACAGCCATTAAGCCTTTTTTTGCATAATCAATATAGGAACCTTTAAATTCTTCACCAGTAAAAAAAAGAGTGTATTCAAAATCACCGCAATCTATAAAATTTTCAACTTCTTTTGAACCAAATGATAACGTTAACAATCCAGAATCTTTCTCTAAGTTTTCGATTTTAAAAAATGAATCACTTACAAAATCAATTACAGAGGTCCAAGTTTCGTCAAAATTTTTATTAATAATTACGGAATTTTTAAAATTGGTATCGTCAATATTTGGTGGAACATATTTACCAACATTTTCTGTAATTTTTTCTACTTTTACTGCACACGAAGAAAGAAGAATTGTCATGACTAGAGATAAAAGAAATTTTTTCATATAAAATTATATATGAATCTAAATTATAAAACTCAAGCAATGATAAGATATTTACTAAATAAGGTATTAAGAAAAAATAATGTAAGAGCAACAAAGAAATATCTCAGACTTAATTTACAATAGTTTAACTAAAATATTTACTAATAGAATCAATAACTTATTTGATTTTAGCATTTCACTAAAATACTGATTGGTAATTAATAGGTTAGGTGTTAAGCACGCAACTTGCACCATAAAAATTATATTGATCTACTTGGTCTAACTGAGAATAAAAAGTTTATTGCTCATGTGAAAATTAAAGTTGTTTATTATATTTTTAAAATTGAGAAAATTCATTAATTTTAGATTTTTAATATTAATATTTATGATCGTAATTTTCTTATTATTTACTAATAAATCTGAGTATAACATACATAAAATTAATAATAATTTTTAGAAAATAGATGCGTTGATCCTAACTTAATTAAAAATTTATTATCATTATGATTCCCTAATAGTATTCTAGTAATTTGCTCTTATAACGAAAAATATTGTTTTAATTAAGTTACAGTAATAAAAATATATACGTAACTTCCTATTTGAGAAATTCGGAAATCGAGAAATAATTAGTCATTAATAAACTACTTTTTTGGCGGATATTTAACAATTATATAAATTGCAATCAAAAATCCTGAAAAATACAAAGCTAAAAAAACAGAACTGGGAAAATTAAAAAAAATTATTTTTGATAAGTATTTGCTTATAAAGGTTTGATTTGTAACGATTCCTCTTAAATTATTTTCTAAAATAGTCAAGGGGCAAATAATACCAAGCAAACTTTCAATTGTAACTAATGTAATTAAAAACAAATGTGTATATCTTATTTTTTTACTACTTACCCAATTCCATTTTTTGGAATATCCATAAGGCACTAGACCAAAAAGGCTAATTATAAAAAAAACAATCAAAAAATGAATTATTAAAATTAAATCAGCTACTAGCATATTTTAACAAGTTATATAATTTCAAGATTTCCTCCTTCATTCTTATTTATCTCTTCACCCTTTGGAATTATTTTCTTTCTTTTAATTCCTTTGTTCTCCATATATCCAACCATTTTATAATTACTTCTTATAACTCTGTATTAAGGAATGGTTAATAATTTTAGATTTTTAGTATATGCGTTAGCCACAGCAAGATAGACTTTTGGGTTTCCAATTTTAATTGCAATTTCTTTATAAGTTGATATTTTGCCTTTTAAAATTTTTTTAATTTGATTCCAAATCATTTTTTGAAAAGCTGTACCCTTGATATTATTTATCTATTTAATTTTCTCCATTTTTTGGGATGAATGAATCTGCCCTCCCACATACCCAATCTATTTTCTGAAGCAAACTTCTCATCTAAAATATAATCTGAAGAATAATCTTTGTATGCTAAAGCCCAACCATTTCTTACTAATTCTTTGTTAATATTAGTATTTCCGACAAAGCATTCAGCAACAACACGCTTATATCTATCTATATCTTTTTGTTCACACCTGACGAATTTACTACCAATTAGTGAATTTAAAAAATCCCTTGATTTGACTCCGCAATTATATTTTTGTTTATTAATCTCACAGATTTGTTTCATCTCAGGAGCATCGATACCATGCAGTCTATATTTTATTTTATCAATATGAATAGTATCACCGTCAATAATTCTTATATAACTGATTAATCTAGATGTGTTTAATCTTTTATCTTTCTTACCTGTAAAATCTGATTCGTAACATAATGGCTCATAACCCCCAGGTTTTGAATAAGCACTCCTTTTACCACATTTCTTTCCATTGGTCATTGTTGAATAAGGACAAGGACATTGACCTGGATATTTTGCTATAGATTCATTAATCAACTGCTCAGGTGTTTTGCCCACGCATGTATTACTGGTAAAAAATACAAAAATAAGAAAAAAGTTAAAAAAAAATAAATTTTTTAAATAATATTCTATTTTATTAATAAAATTTTTTTTAAAATGAAAAAACACCATAAAACTATATTATAAATAATAATTAAAATTATTTTAATTTCCTAATATTAATTTATTTTTCAGAAAAGTTTTATTTCATCTAAGATCTTAATAACAAATGTTTATATGATAATGAATAACTTTTGTTACCCATCTACTTCTTTTAGCTTTTTATAAATTTCTGCAAATACTAAGACCTCTTTAGATTAAGACATGTGTTTTTTAAAAAATATTATAAATCTCGGCAAGAGATCTAATAAATGTTGTTGCTCAACTTTCTCATACTAGAAAATAAAGAGGTGGAGATTGTTTACCCTCAATAAATACAAGTATTTAAATATTCACTATTTTTATTAATTTTGAGTATTAATTACTTTTAAAAAAATTTCAGCATACTTATTTAATTTCTGCAAACCAACACCATTGAGTCTACTAAACTCATCATGAGTTTTTGGCTTATGAAGCACCATCTGATGCAAAGTTGCATCGGAAAAAATTATATATGCTGGAACTCTAAGTTCTTTGGCTAGTTCTAACCGCATTGATTTTAAATCGGTTAACAAATTTCTGTCGCTCTCAATCATTTCATTATTTAAAATGTCTTTCTTAAACTTTTTTTCTTTGTGAGGTTTTGTTTCATCAATTCTTTTATAAAAATAATCTTCCTCCCCCTTAAGTATTTTTTCTCCATTTGGAGTAATTTCGATTGCACCATATTTTTGTATATTAATTCTTAAATTATCAGAAGAAACTAATTGCCGTATAAAGTTAGCCCAAAACTCTTTGCTAGCTGATCTTCCAACACCAAAAGTTTTTATCCTGTCGTGACCTCTCTGCTTGATTTTGGAATTACCTACGCCTCTGAGTATATCAATAATATGATTAGAACCATAGCTTTGTCCTGTTCTATAAATTGCAGACATTGCCATTTGGGCATATTCAGTACCTTCAATCATTCGTGGAGGATTAGTACAATTATCACACCTACCACAAGGTTCACATGTTTCTCTAAAATATGAAAGTAATGTCTGTTTTCTGCATGTAGCTGAATCACAATAAGTCATCAACGAATCTAAACGTTTAATTTCTTTAATTTTAAATGTTTCAGAGGCCTCACTGTCATATATCCATTTTCTTCTTTGAAATAAATCCTGAAGACCGAATATCAGCAAAGTATCAGAATCAATGCCATCCCTTCCCGCTCTTCCAATTTCTTGATAAAAGTTTTCCATGCTGCCTGGCAAACTAGTATGTGCTACAAATCTTACATTAGATTTATCTATACCCATTCCAAAAGCTATTGTGGCACAAATTACAATATTATCCTCACTCATAAATCTATCTTGAACATTTACTTTATCAACTTTTTCCATACCTGCATGATAAAAAAATGCTCTAAAACCATTTGATGATAAATAAGAAGCACAAATTTCAGTATCTTTACGACTAAGACAATAAATAATTCCTGCTTGATGTTCTCTGCCTTGTAAAAATTCTAATAATTGTTCCTTCCAATTATATTTTTGTTGTACAGCAAGAGACAAATTTGGACGATTAAATCCGTTTAAAAAAATCTTTCCCTTTCCATTTGTTAATTTTTGATTTATGTCTGCTCTTGTTTCTTCATCTGCTGTGGCAGTAAAGGCTGAAATAATAGAATATGGAAAATATTTCCTTAATTCCTTTAATTCCTCGTAATCTTTTCTAAAATCTGATCCCCATTTGGATATACAATGAGCTTCATCGACAACAAACATATCTATATTAAGTGACTGCAATAATGATATAGTTGACGGTCTCATAAGAGACTCTGGTGAAATATAAAATATTTTAATTATTCCTTTTTTGAATTTTTTCCAAATATTATTTTTTTCTTCATCAGACATATCTGAATGAACTCTCTCAGCTTTAACCCCAATACCCTTCAAAGCGTTTACTTGATCATCCATTAATGATACTAAAGGAGAAATAACAATGGTCTGATTCTCAAAAAGTAATGCAGGCAATTGAAAACATAAAGACTTCCCCGCTCCAGTTGGCATAACAGATAAAAGACTTTTTTTCTGAAGAAGGTGATTAATTATATCTTCTTGTCCCGTTCTAAACGAAGTATATCCCCATACCTGGGCTAAAGTTCTTTTTATATCAGTCATTTATTTTCGTTTATCAACGCTTTTTTTTCTATACGAGTTAACTGTTTAATACGATACTCTTCCTTAGAGACATCACTTCTATTTTGAAAAACGCGACTTTTATAAACCAATTTTAGAGGCCTAAGTTTGATGCAATACTTTGAAGCTTTGTGATTATTATTTTGATGTTCATCAAATCGTCTTTGAACATTAGTAGTTATTCCTGTATACAGACTTTTATTACAGCATTCTATAATGTAAACCCACCAATTACTCATAAATATTTTTGATTTAAAATAAATCTTACAGTATTTAAAAAATTTATGAAAGTACGTTATTTAAGTCCACACTTTTGCAGGCCTTTATTAACGTAGCGTTGTCCTTTATCTTTAATTTTTAAATTATGTTCATTTAACTTAGAAGAAATTTTCTGCTCGGAAAAATAACCTTCTTTATATTTTTCTATGAAGCTTTTTTGTAATTTTTTAAGTTTTTCATATTTTACTGTTTCACCATTTTCTTTACTTTTATCACTTGCTAGTTTTAACAACGTAATACAACCTAGATCCTTTTCTTCTGAATTAGAGACTTTTAGGGTGACTTCAGATTTTAAAAAAAAAGAAAAAGAGCATAAAAAAATGAAGAAAATTAAATATTTCATTGCTTAGAACCTACACTTTTAATATTTAAAAGTCATTAGATTTATTTTATACTATAAGATAAAAAGTTTTAATCATAATCGGATTCCTTTACAATTTAAATTGGCAAAAATATATCAAAAACTCCTAATATTATATTAAGACATACTTTAATTATTACTTGTAAAATATTGTACTAATTTGTTTTATTTATATTTATATTTTCAAATTAGTGGCGAAACCACCATCTTTATTCATAATAATTATGATACAAAAAATAATTTTTTTAATTGGAATTTTATTCATAATCCTAGGCTAACTGTATCCTTTTCTTATAGATTTTGGATTTAGAAAGCTGCCTGGTGATATATTTTTTATAAAAAAGAAAACTCTTCTTTTTATTTTCCTATTGTAACCTGCTTAATAGTAAGTATATTGATAAGTCTTATATTATTTTTTTTAAAAAGTAATATTTTCAGTACTTTAATTAAATAATCTAATGTTTAAAGCGATAATATTAAAAAAAACCGAAGACAAAACAAATACACTTAGTATTGAAGACTTAAGTATTGATGATTTACCAAAAGAAGAAATATTAATTGAAGTAGAGTATTCAACACTTAATTATAAAGATTCATTGGCAGTAACTAACAAGCTTCCAATTGTTAAGAATTATCCGATGATTCCCGGGATAGATCTCGCAGGAATTGTAAGAAACTCCTCAAACAAAAATTTTGTAATTGGAGATAAGGTTTTATTAAATGGTAGCGGCCTAGGAGAAATAAGCTGGGGTGGGATGTCTCAAATGGCTTGCGTAAAAGGCAATTATTTGATTAAAATTCCTTCAAAATTTTCATCAATGCAAACTATGACAATTGGAACTGCTGGATATACTGCAATGTTGGCAGTTTTAGCATTAGAAAAACATAAAATAACCCCAGATAAAGGGGAAATTTTGGTAACTGGAGCCACTGGTGGAGTTGGCAGTATAAGCGTTATGTTGTTGGATAAGCTAGGCTATCAAGTATGTGCAGCGACTGGTAAATTAGAAAATATTGAATATCTTAAATCATTAGGCGCTAAAAGAATTATTGATAGAAATGATCTATCAAAGGAATGTAAACCGCTCGAAAAAGAAATCTGGGCAGGTGTTATTGATACAGTTGGAAGCCAAATATTGGCTAACGCTTGCGCTTCTGTGAAATACGGCGGCACACTAGTTCTTTGTGGTCTAGCTCAGGGTTTTGATTTTCCTACAACCGTCATGCCCTTTATTCTTAGAGGCATAAGTCTTTTTGGTATAGATAGCGTTTATTGTCCATTAGAATTAAGACAAGAAGCATGGGAAAGATTAGCCAGAGATATTGATTTAAAAAAATTACAATCAATTTCCTCGCTAATTAGTCTTAGTGAAGTTCTAAATAATGCAAAAAATATGTTGGCGGGAGATATTAAAGGAAGAATTGTTATAGATGTAAATATGGCATGACTATAAATAAACGCAATTTTCTTTAACAATTAATAAAAAATTAAAATAATATTTAAAACATGAATATACTAAGTTCATAAAATAAATTTGATAAATATTAATAAGTTTATATGTTTAATTTATGATTTTATTTAATTTACAAAAAATTTTAAAAAAACTTCCTGATTTTAAAGGATCTAATTGGCTAATAAGAATTCCTTTATCAATTATTTTTTTGCAACAGGGTTTTAGTAAAATTCCAATTGATGTGTCTATGGCTGAGACTTACAGTCTACCTTTATTTCTTTGGTATTTAGTTATTATGAGTGAATTGACAGCAGGTATTGGAATTATATTTGGTGGAGTTCTTAAATCCCTAGGTTTAGTACCTTTTCTAGGAGATTTTCTCACTAGATTCTCTGGAATTACTATTGTTAGCATTATCTGTGGAGTTATAATAGTTAGTAATCCAGATAGTATGATTGAAATCTTATTTTACGATCATATTCATGTAATGTTATTCTCTGGTGGTTTATATTTTGCTCTTAGGGGAAATAGAGCTATATAATAATGAGCAAATATTTCTTTATTCAGAAGGTCTTTTTTTTATAGTGAGTTGCTTAAATTTGTTCACAATATCTTTTTTTTGTGCGCAATATCCCAAAGCAGTTCCTGTTATGAACGCACCAGCAGCTAACGCGCCTGTAACAAAAGCACTCGATATTGCAAGCTTAAATAGTGTCATGATTTACTCTTAAAAAGTTAAAATTATTATTATATTTTATTATGTTTTATTTTTAATTCCTCAATAATAACATTATTGAGTAAAATTTAAACAAAAAAAACCTGACAAAATATATGTCAGGCTTTCATTATAAGTAAATTATTTCTCAGCGCAAGCGTAAGAGTTAATTTCTAAACCTACTGAAATTTCAGTAAATTTTGGTGTATTCCAAGCCATATTATTCTCCTTAATTAAATACAATACATAAATTACAACTTAGAACTTAATCTAACCTGAGTTATTTATTCATAATACATTCATAAATATAATTCTAATCTAATTTTCCGCTCACCATTTCCCAATATTTTTTGTAATCTGATTTTTCATAATTTCTTAGATTAAGATATTTTACATGATCGTTTGGCTTTTCTATATCATATTCGATACCCCACAGTGCTTCACTGTCATAAGGCATTTTTCCATATCTTAAATCTGCTATCACATTTTTATAGCGTGGATGGAAATAAATATATTCATTTGAAAACTTTGCAAATCTTAAGATATCATTCCTCTGCGTAGAATTTATTTCTAATTCAGGTAATATCTTTTCTTTATCAATAAACCTGACAGTATCTCCTTTTATATAGTATCCTTCTTTAAAATTTGGCATATACACTACATAAATATAATATATTCCATTATAAAGATATATTGTTCTCCAAAGCAAATTGTTACCTATCGTTGGTTTAATTAAAAGTTTTTCAATATCATGTTTTTTTTGTTCAGCAATTTGATACACAATTTTTTCAACTCTTTCATGTTTTATAAAACCAATAAATAAATAGAAAATTGAGCATAAAATTCCAACTTTAATAGTTTTTTTTGATTTGAAAAAATAAAAAAAAGCTAAAGAAAAAAATAATATTAGAGTGTAAATTGGATCAATAATTGAAATTATATTTAAGGAAATCCTCTCTTTCGAAAAGGGCCAAAATAAATGTGTTCCGTAACTTGTAAACGCATCTAACAATCCGTGGGACAGAAATCCTAAAAAAGAGTAAAGATAAAGCTCAGAAAATTTAAAAGTTTTTTTTTGAATTAAATACAACAATAGTGCTAGAAACATACTGCCAATAGGACAAAAAAATATAGAATGAGTAAAATGTCTATGAAAATCTAAAAAAAGTAGAGGATCACTTTTTGACCTAATTAAAATGTCAAAATCAGGAAGTAGTCCTCCTAAAAAACCAGAGACGCATGCAATCTTATATGATTTTTTTTTCAATGCTACTGAAGATGATAATGAGGCTCCAAGCAGACCTTGTGTTAATAGATCCATAATTTACAAATATAAAGTTTTGTTAATATTTTTATTTTTTATAATTTTTTTTCCTTCCAAGTACCACCGTATTGATAGTTTGGTTTGATTTTTATGGGGACCAAACACTTTTCACAAATAAAATTCCACTTTAAGATATTATTCCATCTGCATCTAAATAATCTTGAAGCAAAGTTATTGCATCGATCACACTTTTTTTTTCTTACTCTCATTTTTTTCTATTTCAAAGCAATCATCACATATTTTATTGCTTTTATTATAATAACTAATTTTAGCAGGTTTAAATGGTAATGGTGCATCACACACAGGACAAACTTTAAGTTCAAGTTCATTTTTATTCATGGGTATTTATAATTACATGAAATAATGACTTTGTTGTTGTACTTTTCATCACCATTTTTATTTAAATTTATTATGTATTTTATTTTGACCTTATTATTAACTTTACAATAATTTATTAAGAAATTTCTAATTTGTAATAAATAGTTGTCCACTATATCAACATTATAGACCTCATCGAAAATATACTTATGGTTACTGTATCTCGAGTCAAAAGAAAAATAAGCAAAAATCAAATCATTATTAGAACATTTCAGATTCTCTGGTATCAATAGAATATTTTTGATTATGCATGGTGCTTCGGCAAATGTTTGAGACATATTTAGAATACTTAAATTTGAAAAAAAAAATATCAATATGAAATTTAACAATTTCATTTCAAATAATTATTTGAATAAATTTGAATTTTCATATGTTTTTTTATATCATAATTATAACCTAAATTAGTAATTCTATTTATATAAGTTGGTAATGAAAGCTTCAGATTTGTTGATTAAATGTCTTGAAAAAGAGGGCGTTACAAGAATATTTGGTTTGCCTGGAGAAGAAAATGCTGATTTTATGTTATCTCTAAAAAAAAGTAAAAAAATAAAATTTATTTTGTGTAGACATGAACAATCAGCAGCTTTTATGGCAGACGCTTATGGGAGATTGACCGGAAAAGCCGGTGTATGTCTATCAACATTAGGACCAGGCGTGACTAATTTGATGACTGGATTGGCAGATGCAAATATGGATTATGCACCTGTTGTAGCAATCATTGGACAGGGATCAACGAAAAGACTTCACAAAGAAAGTCACCAAATAATGGATTCAATTGGAATGATAAAACCAATTTCTAAGTGGGCACAAACAATTTTATCTTCAGAAAACATTTCAGAAATGGTAAGAAAAGCTTTTAAGTTAGCTGAAGCAGAAAAACCTGGGGTAACAGTTTTGGAAATTCCTGAGGATGTTGCAAAAGAAAAAATCAAAGATAAACCTATAGAGCCAACTCTTATTCGAAGACCGGCTGCAGATTATCGAGCTGTAAATGATGCGTTAGATTTAATCTTAAAATCAAAAAATCCAATAATTTTAGCAGGTAATGGTACTGTAAGAAAAAGAGCTTCAAATCGTTTAAGAGTTTTAACTAAAAATTTAGGTATAGGCGTAGTTAACACATTCATGGGAAAAGGAGGAATTTCAAAAGATGATGAGCATTGTCTTTATACAATTGGATTGGGTAGCGGAGATTTCAATAATTTAGCTATCGATGAATCTGATTTAGTGATTACAATAGGATACGATTTAGTTGAATACAGTCCATCTGCTTGGAATAGACTTAAAAAAAAAAAGAAAAAAATAATTCACGTTGATTATACTCCTGCCGAGATTGATAAAGATTATTTACCAGATGTTGAAATAATTTCAGACTTAGCTGCTGCTTTATATCAATTAAATAAAAGGCTCTTGGAAAAAATTAATAAGAATAAATTACCGTTATTTAATATTAAAAAAAGAAAAAAACTAAGAAATCTTATGACCAAAGATCTGGAATTAAATAATCATGATAATTCTTTTCCCATGAAACCTCAAAGAATTTTGTCTGAGGTGAGAAAATTTATGGACAATGATGACATCTTATTATCTGATGTCGGAGCACACAAAATGTGGGTGGCAAGAGAATATAATTGTGCAGTGCCAAATACATGTTTGATTTCAAATGGTTTTTGTACCATGGGCTTTGCCCTACCAGGTTCTATTGGGGCCAAAATGGCTTTTCCTAAAAAAAAGATTGTTTCTATAAATGGAGATGCAGGATTCTTGATGAATGTTCAAGAACTTGAAACTGCAGTAAGATATAAAATAAATATTATAGTTATAGTATGGCTTGATGGTAGTTATGGGTTAATAAAGTGGAAACAGCAATTGCAATATGAAGGAAATCACTCTGATTTAAAGTTTAATAATCCTAACTTTAAGTTTCTATCTGATTCTTTTGGGATGTGGGGCATTGAATTAACTAAAGCTGAGGAATTGCCTTCCGCACTAAAAGAGGCTAGCAAGCAAAAAGGACCAGCTATTATTGGTATTCCAGTTGACTACTCAGAAAATATGGAACTTACGAAAAGATTAGGAAAAATAACTGCAATAATTTAATCTTCCATCTTACAATACTAATCATCAAGTTAACTAGTTTATTTAAAATATTTTTTTCTAAATTCTTTTTTGTATGCTGTTTTTAAAATTAAGGTTCCAAAAAATATACAAGATAAAATTAGTATAATTGTTGGTGCAGGGGAACTATCCATGAAAAAACTTAGATAAACTCCAAAAAAAGCTGATATGGAAGTTATTAAAATTGATAAAATCAACATCTGATCAAATTTTTTTGTTAATAAAAACACAATTGCACCTGGAGTGATTAGTAAACCTATTGAAAGTATAATTCCTACAGAAGATAAAGTTGCAACTACTGTGACAGATGTTAATGTTATCAGCAAAAAATTTAAGTATTTATTGTTTATGCCTAGAACATTTGATTGAATTTCGTCAAATGAAAAAAGCATTAGATCCTTCCTTTTTATAAATATAAGAAAGCTTACAAATGCAGATATTGAAATACTTAATAATAAATTTTCATCTGTAATACCTAGAATATTTCCAAATAAAATATGATCGAGATGCAAATTAGTTGAAACTTTTGTAACAAGGACCAAACCTATTCCAAACATTCCAGAAAATACTACACCTAATACTGTATCTTTTTTTATTCTACTATTTTCACTAATAAAACTAGAGACTAGTGAACAGAAAAGACCAGCAACAAAAGCTCCAATAATTAATGGTATTTTAAAAATATATGCCAAAACAATTCCTGGAAGAACTGCATGACTTATAGCATCTCCCATTAAAGACCAACCCTTAAGAACAAGATAGCAAGATAACATTGACGTTGGGATAGAGATCATAACTGCCACAAGAAATGCATTATTCATAAATCTAAAATTAAATGGATCTAGTAAAAAATCTATCATTTTATTTTCTTATACATTCTTAATTTTTTAAGATATCCATGTTTTGGTGCAAATAAAAAAACTAAAAAAAACAATATTGTTTGTAAAATCACAATAACTCCGCCAGTTGCACCGTCAAGAAAATAACTTATGTATGCTCCAATAAAACATGAAAAAAAACCTATAATTGTGCTATAGAGTAGTAATTTTGAGAATCTATCAGTCAATAAATAAGCAGTAGCTCCAGGCGTTATAATTAAAGCAATTACTAAAAAAGCTCCAACGGTTTGTAATGCAGTTACACATGTGGCAGACAATAGCATAAAAAATACAGCCTTTAAAAAAAATGGATGCAAACCTATGGTTTTAGCTTGTTTTTCATCAAAAAAAGCCACCATTAAATCTTTCCATTTCCATAACAAAATCAATATTGTGATAAAAGAAATTATTAAAATTTGAAAAATATCATAGTCAGAAATCCCAAGTATATTTCCTAGAATAATGGTTTGGATACTGACTGACATGGGTGAGATAGATGCCATAAAAAGACCTAAACCAAAAAACGAAGTAAAGGTTAAACCTATAATGGTATCTTCTTTTAAACCTGAAAACTTTTGTAGAAATAATATTGAAATTGCCGCTAATCCTCCTGCTACAAAAGCTCCAAATGAAAATGGTAGACCTAATATGTAAGCTCCAGCAACTCCTGGAACTATTGAGTGACTGAGAGCATCCCCAATCAAAGACCATCCCTTCAAAACTAAAAACGCTGAAAGAAAAGAGCATATAGTACCAACTAATGCGCTAATCCAGATTGCTTTAAACATATAATCATAAGAAAAAGGTGACAATAAAAAATCTATCACTTAGTTACGTCCTTGTCGTCATAAGTAATAAATGGCCTTTCATCATCGGTAATTATGTGGACTTTTCTATTATCATTATCGTCATGTAAATCAGATCCACCTAGTATAAAATGTCTTAAAACTCCTCCAAATGTATTTTCTAAATTCTTTCTATTAAAAATTCTTTTAGTTTCACCGTAAGCTAGAATTCTTTTTTTTAATAAAATGGTTTGATCACAAAATCTCGGAACGGATCCAAGATTGTGTGTTGAAACTAGGACAAGTTTTCCTTCATCACGCATATCTCTTAAAATCTGCATCATTACTTCTTCGGTTAAAACATCAACACCAGTAAAAGGCTCATCTAGAAGAATGATTTTACTATTTTGAGCTATTGCTCTTGCAAAAAATACTCTTTGTCTTTGACCACCAGATAATTCTCCAATTTGACTATTTTTAAAAGCTATCATTCCAACTTTTGTCAATGCATCATTCACAGCGTTAATATCATTTTTTGAGGGATTTCTCATCAAACCCATAAAACCATATCTGCCCATCATAACAACATCACTTACCAAAACAGGAAAATTCCAATCTATTTCTTCTGACTGGGGTACATATGCAACTAAGCTTTGCCTTAAAGCACTTTGAACACTCATATCTAAAATTTTTATCTTACCGTAAGTTATTGGTACAAAACCCATTATAGCCTTAAAAACAGTGGATTTTCCAGAACCATTGACTCCGACAAGTGCTGCGATAGATCCAAGGGGTAGCTTAAATGAGGCATTTGCTAGTGCATTTTTTCCATTTTTATAGGTAACTGATAAACCCTCAGCAATTATTCCAAATTTACTCATTAAGTAACAATCCTTCCATAATTGTGAGAGAGGTTTTTTTTAATAAATCCAAATATGTTGAAACAGACCCATTTTTTGTTGATAGACTATCAACGTAAAGTATTCCACCATAAGAAATATTGGTTTCTTTTGCAATTTGTAGTGCAGGTTTCTGTGATACAGTACTTTCACAAAATATGACTTCAATCTGATTACTATTAATTACATCAATTACATTTTTTACTTGTTTTGGTGTACCCATAGTATCGGAATTAGTTGGCCATATGAATAATTCTTTCATTTCGTAATACTCTGTAAGGTAGCTGAAAGCTCCCTCACATGTAACCAACCATCTTTTATTAATTGGTATTGAAAGAATTTTGTCTTTAATAGGAAGAATATTTTTTATAATTTCTTGTTTATAGTTGTTAGCATTTAATTTGTAAATTTTTTCATTTTTTTTATCAATTTTTGACAATGCTTTTTCTATATTATCAATATAAATAACTGCATTTTCAATATTCATCCATGCATGTGGGTTAGGTTTACCTTTATAATCTCCATATTTGATTGGAATTGGAACAACATTTGTTGTGAGTATTGCACTGGGAATATCTTTAAAATTAACAAAGAATTTTTCAAACCAAATTTCTAAATTAAAACCATTCCATAAAATTAAGTCTGCATCCTTTACTTTAGAAATATCTCTGGGTGTTGGTTGATAATCATGTATTTCCGCTCCTGGTTTAGTTATAGACTCAACAACTGCCAAATCACCTGCAACGTTTTGTGCCATATCCGCCAGAATAGTAAACGTTGTTATCACTTTAAGAGAATCTCTGGAAGCAGCAGCAACGTTTGTAAATAAAAGAAATATTATATTAAAACAAAGTAAGTTAATTAAGAAGTTACGCATAAACTATGTTCCGCAAAAAGTTTTATAACTTGGATCAATTTTTGGATCTTTAATATATATAGTTTCTTTGAGATATTTTTTATACGGTTTTTTTAAAATCCTCAAAAAATTTTTAATTGATTTATAGTTTCCAAATTTTGAATCATTTAAAACCTGTTCTACTAAATTATTTCTTGGAATAACTGATGGGTTTTTTATCATCATAATTTTTTGTGATGATTCAAAAGAGCCAAGTTTTTCAACTCTTTTTTGCCAATCACTATACCAGTTTTTAAAATCTAAGTTTTTAGAATATAATTTTTTTTGATTTAACATTCTAAAAGTATTAGTAAAATCCATTTTTCTTTCTTCCATAATTGTCAATAACCTTAAAATTAACTTTTTGTCATCCTTATGTTTTCTTATTAGTCCAATTTTAGATCTCATCATCTCTAACCAATTTTTTTGAAAATATTTATCAAATAACTCTAGTACCTCAGTAGCAAGTTTAATTGAAGTTTCTTTATTTTTATGAATAAGTGGAATAATACTTTCAGCAAATCTTGCAATATTCCACTTTGTAATTATTGGCTGATTTTTATAAGAATACCTACCATTATAATCAATAGAACTAAAAAAAGTATCTGGTTTATAAACATCCATAAATGCACAGGGTCCAAAGTCTATTGCTTCTCCACTTAAAGTGATATTATCAGTATTCATTACTCCATGCACAAAGCCTACTCTCATCCATTCAAGAACCAAATTTATTTGTCTAAGCATAAAAGAATGTAACAATTCAATTGCAGAATCTTTAGATTTTTTTATTTCTGGATAGTGTCTATTAATTGTATAATCTAATAAATTTTCTAAATCACTTATATCATTGTTTGCAGATAAAAATTGAAACGTTCCTATTCTAATATGAGAACTAGCAACTCTTGATAAAATTGCACCAGGATGTATGATTTCTCTTTGAACGAATTCTCCAGTTTTTACTACAGCTAGAGATCTTGTAGTGGGAATACCTAAAGAATAAAGAGATTCACTAATTAAATATTCTCTTAACATAGGTCCAAGGGCTGCTCTACCATCACCATTTCTTGAAAAAGGCGTTCTCCCAGATCCCTTTAACTGAATATCATATCTCTGATTTTTTTGATTTAAATGCTCTCCAATAATACTTGCTCTTCCATCTCCTAAAATTGTAAAGTGACCAAATTGATGGCCAGCATAAGCTTGTGAAAAAGGTTCAGTGTTATTAGGAATTAGATTACCTGCAAATATTTTAGATATAGATTCAGATGGTATTTTGGAAAAATCTAAATTCAATTCTTTTGCAAGCTCTTTATTAAAAAGAACCATTGAAGGATTTGAAACAGGTTGAGGTTTTATTTTTATGTAAGTTGTTTGAGAAAGGGTCAAATATGAATTGTCAAAATTAAAACCTATTTGTTTTAAGTCCATAATATAATTTCCAAAAAATATTTAAATTTTTTTAATAAAGTATTAAAATCAAATTAAACTTTTTTATAAAATGTTTAAAGTTAATTATAAGATTTTATTTTGTATATTGTTTTTACTAAATTGTTCACAAAGTAGTAACAAATTAATTATTGAGGAACCAAAAAATTTAAAACAAATCAAAGATGAATTTTTTGTATCTTTAGATTCTAAAGGTTGGGAACTAAAAAAAAATTATAATTTTTTTAGATGTGAAAAAAAAAAATTCAATATAAATATTCATGATATTTACGACTATGAAATAAATAAACTATTGAAGAATATTTTTTCTAATTTTAATTTTGATAACTCTATTGATTTGACTGAAAACAATAAAAAGTTATTTTTAAAAATTTCACAAAAAAAAGCCTTCGCAAACTTTGATTATAATGGAGATCAATCAGAATTTAATCTGGTGCTATATGGTGAAATTTCTTTTTTTAATGGAAATAAAAAAATCTTTGATTCGAAAATTAGAGCGGAGGGTTCAGCAACCAAAAAAGACTTTTTTGTGTGTGATCCTAAAAAAGTAGCAAAAACTGCTGTTGAAAACGCAATGACTAAATATCTTGATTTGGTTAGTAAAAATATTTTTAAAGCTATTGAATTGCTCGAAAAAAATGATATTTAAGTAATTATAAGGAGAAAAATAATGAAAAAAATTAGTCTAATATTGTTTTCCGCATTATTTGTTTCTAACATATCTTTAGCTTGTCCATATTCTTCAATGGCTCAAATTGACAAGCAATTAGAATTTAATAAAAATCTTGATAAAGCTATCATTGTTAAAGTTCTAAATCTAAGAAATAAGGGTGAATTAGAATTAAAGAGTGGAAACGTTCAAAAATCTGAAGAAATACTTAATGAAGCTCTTGCTTTGTTGAGATAATTTATTTGTTCTTAAACTTTACTACACCAATTAATATTAGCAGACATAAAATTAAAGTTACAGTGTTTGCTAATATTGTTTCTTCTCTTTGATAATCAAACCATATATTAACCAATTTCCCACACCAAAGGTGAATATTAAAAACATTGATAAAGATAAATCATTGACGCTTTTTGTTATCCAAATTTTTAATACTTGTGGAAAAAAACTTATTGTGGTGCAAATACCACCAACTAAACCAATATATAGTGCATAATTCATAGTTACTCTCTGAGCTTGTAACCTGTTTTAAAAATAAAATATATAATTGAAATACAAATTATCAGAAATAAAATTATCATACCAAAACTAATCAAAATATTGACATCTGAATTTTCATAAAAACTCCATCTAAAACCACTTATTAAATACAATAAAGGGTTAAGTAAGGAAATCTTTTGCCAGAAGTCAGGAAGCATCGAAATTGAATAAAAACTGCCCCCCAAAAATGTTAGAGGAGTTATTATAAGTAAGGGCACTAATTGCAATTTATCAAATCCATCAGAAATAATACCAATAATAAAACCTATCAAACAAAATGTTAAACAGGTAACAAATAGATAAAAAAACATCCAAATTGGATGTTTGATTTCTAAATCAACAAAAAAGCTAGATGTTAACAGAACAATTATTCCAATAATCATTGACTTTGAAGTAGCTGCACCAACGTAACCTAATGCAATCTCATAAAAAGATATAGGAGCAGAAAGAACTTCATAAATTGTGCCTGTAAATCTAGGAAAATAAATTCCAAATGATGCATTTGAAATACTCTGACTAAGAATTGTTAACATTATTAATCCTGGAACAATGAAAGATGAATAACTTATTCCATCAATGTCACTAATTCTTGAACCAATTGCAGAACCAAAAACAATAAAATATAAAATTGTTGATATCACCGGTGCTGCAATAGATTGTGTTAGAGTACGAAATGTTCTAGACATTTCAAATTTATAAATTGCAAATATACTTGTGAAATTCATTTTTTTCCTACAATATTTATAAAAATTTCCTCTAAAGAATTCCTCTTTGTCGTAATATCTTTAACATCTATAGAATGCATTTTTAATTTATCTAAAACGTCGACAATAGTTTTAGAATTTTTTGGGTTATTGAAGTAAATAAGTTTAGTGTCGCTATTAATTTCTAAATCAAATCCATTAAATACACTCGGTAGGGATTTTATATTTTTTTTTAAAGTAATTTCAAATATTTTTTTTCCTAAATTTTTCATAATTCTATTTTTAGTCTCGACCATAATTAACTTACCTTTATTAAGGATCCCTATCCTATCAGCCATTTCCTCAGCCTCTTCAATATAATGAGTTGTGAGAATAATTGTAACACCAGACTTTTTAAGATTTCTTATTTGATTCCACATAGATTTACGAAGTTCTACATCAACTCCAGCTGATGGTTCATCCAAAAACAAAATTTCAGGTTCATGTGAAAGTGCTTTTGCGATCATTACCCTTCTTTTCATTCCACCAGAAAGAGTTCTAATCTGTGATTTTCTTTTATTCCATAAAGATAAATTTTTAAGTATATTTTCAATTTTAAAATCACATTTTTTCTTCCCAAAAAGGCCTCTTGAAAATGAAACAGTATTTTGAACAGTTTCAAACGAATCCGTTGTTAATTCCTGTGGAACTAAACCAATTAGTGATCTTGATTTCCTATATTCTTTTAAAACATCATAACCAAAAACTTCAATATTTCCTTTTGAAAACTTGACTATTCCACATACGGAATTTATCAAGCTTGTTTTACCTGCCCCATTTGGTCCAAGCAAAGCAAAAATTTCTCCCTTTTTAACATTTAAATTAATGTTTATTAGTGCCTTAGTTCCATCTTTATAAAATTTATCTAAGCCTTCAATTTTAATGACTTTACTATGTTTCATAAAATTTTCCCAAAAATTACTAAAAGTTTTTTTTTATTTAGTAATTATGTAATAATTAATAAAAAAAATTGTATTCTACCCTTTTTATTTAAAATGTTTAATATAATCTACACTGTTTGCGGCTCAATGAAATCTGCAAAAAAAATGTCAAAGACACTATTAAAAAACAAAAAAGCAGTTTGTATTAATATAAATACTGATATCAAAAGCTTTTACCTTGAAGACAACAAAATAAAAAGTTCTAGTGAAGTATCTTTAATAATAAAAACTATTTCTGATCCAAAGTCTGTTATCAGTTTTATTAAAATTATTCATGATTATGATGTGCCTTTCATAACAATACTAAATTCTAAAAATACAAATAAAGAATATCTAGATTGGACAAAAAAAAGCTAGTTAAATCTTCTTTAATTTTGTAGTATAGAAATAAATCTTTATTTTAACAACATATATTAAAAGTAAAATGTTTATCAAGCTCATCTTCTCTGTAATTTTTTTATTTAGTCACAATAAGATTTGGGCTTCGCAGTCATCAGTTTTAGATATAATAAGCAATAATTCAAATTTGAGTGAGTTTCACCAATATATATTAACTTCAGGATTAGACGATATACTTAAAAAAAAATTACCTTGGGACTGGACAGTTTTTGCGCCTAACAATGAGGCTTTTGAAAAATTTAGAAAAGAATATTCTTTATTAGAAGATGAATATTTTAGAAAAAATTTGATGATGGATCATATAATGATTGGCAACTTCTCCAGTAACAATTTAAATGAATCTATCTCAATTGAGAAAACCGTAAGTAACAAATCATTATCATTACATAGAAAAGAAGAAATTTACGTGAAAGACATGGTTGTTATAGAGAAAGATATTACTGCTTCAAATGGAATAGTCCATAGCATTGGATGCATAATGTATGTTCAGGAAAGTGAGACTGATTCAAGACTATCACCAGAGATAAAAGAAAAATATCCTATAACATCATGTTGTATGCAAAGTGAAAATGAAATTGTAGCTTGGAAATCTTCTCTTAGAGCAAGATAGAAGCTTATATGCAAAAACAAAAAAGAAATTATTTAAAGTTTTTTTTTACACTTTTTTTTTTTACTTGTTCAAACTGTTGAAATGCAATTTTGTAAGTGCGAATGGAATAAAAACCTCAACCAAAAATAAAATCATGGTAGATAAAATATTCCAGAAATTTCATCTTTCACCTGATCATCCTGAATCACCGAAAAGAATAAGTTATATTTATGATCAATTAAAAAAAAATAACTTACTACATAAATGCATTTCATTTAAAAAAAATTTTAAAGTTAAACAATGGCTAAATACGGTACATACAGATAATCATATTAAGTCTATTAAAGAAAACTATCCAGAAGCATATAAGGTTGCAATATCTGGAGTAAAAAGTTGCCTAACAGCAGTTGAAGAGATAGAAAAAAATGAATGTAATAATATTTTTTGTGCCATAAGACCTCCTGGTCATCATGCATTAAACACTGGGAAAGAAGAAGGATTTTGTTTTTTTAATAACATTGCGATAACTGCAAAATATCTTCAAATAAAATATAATTATAAGAAGATATTAATTGTTGATTGGGACTACCATCATGGAAATGCTACTCAAGATATGTTCTACGATGATAATACAGTTTTATTCTTTTCAACACATGATAAAGATGCTTACCCTGGTACAGGTCAAACTACAAAAAAAGGAATTGGTAAAGGAAAAGGCTATAATATTAATGTCCACCTTCCATGCGGTACAAACGATGAAAAAATATTAGAAGTTTTTAATAATATTCTTGTTCCAAGAGCAAGCGAATTTGAACCTGAATTTATATTGATTTCTGCTGGATTTGACAGTAGGCATGACGATCCTTTAGGTTGTTTTGAAATTTCAGATAAAGGTTTTGAAAAATTAACTAAAATAGTAATGAATTTATCCAAAAAGTTTTGTGATAATAAAATAATCTCAATTTTAGAAGGTGGTTATAACTTGCGTGGAAATGCTAAGGGAGTATTAGCGCATGCAAGAATTCTTGATAGTCTCTAACTGATATATTTTTTTTGTAGATATTTAGTGAAATAATTGAGATTTAATGATCTACCAGTAACCATTCTTAGAATTTCATTTGTTGAAAAAAAAGAAGCTTTCTGATGGATATTTTTTTTTAACCATTTATTTATTATTTTAAAGTCTCCAACATTAATAAGTTTATCTAAATTTTTAATATCTTTCCTAAATTGATGAGCAAATTGAGCTGAAATCATAGCACCAAGTGTATAAGTAGGAAAATATCCGAATAATCCTGCATACCAATGAATATCTTGCAAACATCCATCTGAGTCATCTTTAATCTCCATACCAAAAATTTTCCTAAATTCTAAATTCCAAAGATCTGGTAATTCCTCTGTACTAATATCATTTTCTATAATTTGCTTTTCAATATTAAATCTTAATATTACGTGAAGGGGATAGGTTACTTCATCGGCTTCGACACGAATAAAACTTTTTTGAACTTTATTAAATGTATTATATAAATCATTAAAATTAATCTCTGTTTTTTGATTCAAAAATTTTTGATTTAAAACTTTTGTAAGATAATTTATAAATTCTTTTGATTTCATCATCTGCATCTCTATAAAAAGTGATTGACTCTCATGTAATGCCATTCCACCAGATTTTCCGACTGGTTGATGACTCCAATTTTTTGGAAGATTTTGTTCATATAATGCATGACCAGTTTCATGCATAACTGCTTCAAATGCAGAAAAATTATTGCCCTTGTTGATGCGTGTGGTAATTCTCACATCACCAATAGAACCACCGCAAAATGGATGAGCACTCTTATCAAGCCTACCTCTTTTAAAGTCAAAACCCAATTTCTTCATAAAAAATTTAGATAGTTCGAATTGTTCCTTTTCACTAATATTTATCTTCGCGCATTTAGACCCTATTTGATTATTTACTATTTTGTCATAATTTTGATTTATAAAGCTTTTTAAATCCTCAAAATAAACTTCAATCTGTTTAGTGCTAAATGAACGTTCATAACATCTTAGAAGAGCATCATATTTTGAACACTCATAGACTTCTGATAAAAATTTGCTTTCTTCCCTAACTACTTTTATCAACTCTGACATTTCTTTTTTTACTAAATTAAAATTATTTTGTGTTCTGGCCTTTCTCCACTTTCCTTCACACTTTGCAGCTATTTCAGTTTTTTTTTTTATTAATTTTTTTGGTACTGTGTCAAAGTAGATAAAAGCTTTTTGCATTTCTCTAAAATTTGAGTGCTCAATGTTATTTAACTTATCCTTATTAACACTTTCAAAAAGTTTTTTAACTCTTATATCCGAAAATATCTCACATTTTAACTCGGATAATAGTGATAGTTGTTTGGTTCTATTTTCCCTAGATTTTTCAGGCATAATCGTAGACAAATCCCATTGAAGGATATTATCAATATCTGAAAGTATGGAGTTACGTTCAAATATTTTTTTTAAACCATGATAAGCTTTATCCATAATTTATTAATTTAAGAGTTGTAGGGAATTGAATATATAATAACTTTAAACTCAATTAAAACTTATTTTATTTAGAAATTTTTATTGTATATTTAATAATTACATTAAATTATATTGTAAAATATGAGAGGAAATCTGGCCCCGTAGCTCAGCTGGATAGAGCAACTGCCTTCTAAGCAGTAGGTCGTACGTTCGAATCGTACCGGGGTCGCCATAAACAACTATATGATTAAATATTTAAAATTTTTTACATTTTCAATTATCATCTTATTATCTATTACTTTGAAAAAGAAATTAGCTGCTGAACAAATACATTTAAACTGCAAAATTGTAAATAATGCTAATGCCTTTAACACAATTTCTAAATTTTACAGAATAATAGATGTAAATAAAAAAAAGATTATTTTTCAATCAGGAATTACTTTTGACAAAATTATGCATTTTAATGAAACTGAAATAATAATGTATAACAGTATATACGAGAATTATAGTGTTTTAAATCTAAGTTCCTATGTGTGGACTATTTATAAAAAAAGGAAAATTTTAATTTATACTTGTAACAAAAAAAAAGCACCAAAATGATGCTTTTTTTTTAAATTCGGGAGGAATAATGATATCATATTATGATAAGATTTATTATATGTAAAATTTATTATATTTATAGGTATTATTGATTTAAAAAATACTATTTATTTTGTTTATAACTTTTTATCCAGTCGTCAACTTTCTGATTTGCCAAGGTTAATTCTTCGGGATGAAGTTTTATGATTAATGTAGATAAAAATTTTTCACTTTCTTTAATTCCATTTAAAAAAGAAATTTTAAACCATTTGTATGATTCCACATAATCTTTCATAGTCCCCTCGCCTGCAAAATACAAATTAGCTAAATTAAATTGTGCTTTGTTATAACCCTGATTAGCAGATTTTAGATAATAATTAAAAGCTTCAAAATTATTTTTCTCAAGCTTCTCACCATTGTAAAACATCCATGCTAGATTGAATTGAGCAATTTTATGATTTAAATTTGATGCTTTTTTATACCATTTAACTGCCTTATCTTTATTTTCTTTTATCCCTAAACCAAAATCATAAATAATGGCAAGATTGTACATGGCATCCTTTTTTTTCTCATGTTCTATTTCAGAATCTACAAACCTATTAAATTCTAATATAGATTCAGGATATTGTTTATTTTTATATAGTTCAATTGCTTTATCATAATTACAAAACAATAAAAAAGGGAAAAATAATAAACCAAAAAAAATACAAGTATCAATTCTAATAAATCGATAATAAATCATAGTTGATTATAATATTAAACAGTTCAAACAAAATCAATTTTTTTAATTCTTTCTAAAGGGCAGTGGTCGGGGAGACAGGATTTGAACCTGCGACCCTCTGTTCCCAAAACAGATGCGCTACCAGGCTGCGCTACTCCCCGCAAATGATTTTTGTAATATTACATAGTTTAAAAATAATCAAAGAAAAAAATAAAAAAATTTATTAATTTAAGCGAAAGAAGTATTATAAATTTTTGCGATTATTTCATTATGATAATTTATTTTTTTTTATTAGTTTTTATATTAATGACTCTCGAGACAAATTTATCGTCTGAAACTCTTGAAGATACACTAATAGATAGTTATAAGTACTATCCCGACATAAACAAAAGTAAATTAGATTTAAAAAATAAGATAAAAGAAGTTGTTATCTCAAAAACAGATTTTTTACCATCCGTTGAATTATCGATGTCTCAGGGTAGAAAAATCACTGAATCATTGCCGGATACATCTAATTACGGTTATGACGCACTTAACCCATCTACTATCGATATAGACATTAGTCAACCTCTTGGATCAAGCAAATTTTTATCTTTTGAATCTGCAAAAAACAATTTAAAAGCTCAAAGATTTGCTGATAAATCAATAATTCAAGGTGTTCTTTTAAGAGCATCAAAAGCATTTTACACGGTTTTAAAAGAAAGATTTTTACTGGACGTTGCTATCAAAAATGAAGCTACTTTAAATACAAAATTAGTTGCCACAGAACAGAGGTTTGAATTTAAAAGCGTAACAAAAACAGATGTGTTTCTTGCTAAAGCTGGCCTTGAAAAAGCAATATCTGAGAGAATTGAGGCAGAAAATAACTTAGAAATTGCTATTTCTGAATACGTAGCCGTTGTTGGGAGAGAACCAAATATAAACTGGAAAAAAAAAAATAAAGAAAAGATTACGTCAAATAATCCAATTGATTGGTTGAAATTTGGAAAAATACCAAATCTTCCAACATCTTTAAATGAATCTCTAGAATTAGCTTTTTTAAATAATCCTGATCTTAATAAGTTAAGATTTGAACTTAAAAACTCAAAAATTCAAATTCGATCAAATACTTTAAACTTTTTTCCTGAGTTCTCGATTAGTGGCTCTTACGGGAAAAGTATGGAAAGTTCAAGAACAATTGAAAGAAAGGATTCTTTTGAGGTAACAGCAAACCTAAGCATGCCTTTATTTAATAAAGGACATAATTTTTTTAATCTTGAAAAATCAAGGAATACTGCAATGATCTCACAAAGAAAAATTGAAAGTAAAAAAATTAATCTTCAACATCAAGTTAAAAGTGCCTGGAAAAAAATTGAAAGTCTAAAATCCAGCATTAAAGCCCTTGAAGCATCTGTTGAATCAAATCTAGTAGCATTTGAAGGAGTAGAACAAGAAGCTGGTGTTGGAACAAGAACTACATTTGACATATTAAGTGCACAACAAGCATTAACAGATGCAGAATCAAATTTAGTTAATGCAAAATTTCAATTAATTAATTCTTCTTTTGATTTACTTCAAGCTTGTGGATTATTGACTTTTAATTATTTAAAAATCAAAATTTAGTTTTTAACTTGAACTAAATTAAAAAGTTTTTTATCATCAAAACATGTAAAAGCAAAATGTAATAGCAAATAAACTTTTAAAATAGGGAAATTAATATGCCACCATATGAATATGATAATATGGCAGATTCAGCTGGATCTGCAGCCCAGGATGCTTACACTGCAGTTCTTGACTCAGGTGGATCTCCTGCGGAAGCATTAAGTGCAGCTACTGAAGCTGCAGGATCTGTAATGACAGATATGGGAGCTGATTCTGGAATGGTTGATACAATGGTTACTTCAGCCACTGAGGGTTTTACTTCTGCTATGGAAGCTAACCCCAGCATGGATCCAATGGAAGCTTTTGATGCAGCCGGAACCTCTGTAGATAGTGCTTTTGAAGCAGAATACGGTCCGATGGATGGACCCCCAACTGGAATGGATAGTCCATCAAGTATGACTGATATGGGACCAGCGGATATGCCGCCTCCAGGTATGGAAGGTGATATGCCGCCTCCAGGTATGGAAGGTGATATGCCGCCTCCAGGTGATATGGCAGGACCAGCGGATATGCCACCTCCAGGTATGGAAGGTAATATGCCGCCTCCAGGTGATATGGCAGGACCAGCGGATATGCCGCCTCCAGGTATGGAAGGTAATATGCCGCCTCCAGGTGATATGGCAGGACCAGCAGATATGCCGCCTCCAGGTATGGAAGGTGATATGCCGCCTCCAGCTGGTGATCCTGAAATTGTAGGTCAGTCAGGTGGACCAGAGTTTGGACCTGCTACTCCACCATCTGATATGGGACCAGATATGCCGCCAACAGATCCAATGATGGCAGCAAGTGGCCCAGACGAAGGAGGTTTTGATGATGGACCAGCACCTGTGGATTATCCACAAGGAATGGATGAAGCAAACTCTTACATGGATCAAAGTTCTGCAGAAGCAATGCCTGAACCTGTTTATGACCCCGCTTCAGTAGACCAACCTGACGTCCCCGCTGGTGATGACATCCCTGATCCTTCTTCTACAGATGAAGACCCGGGAATGGCTTAATAAATAACTACATTGATAAAAAACCCTCTAAAATTTTTAGAGGGTTTTTTTTTACCCAATAACTTATATAATACGTTTATTATGACTGTTTTGAGAGGATCACAAAAATCAATTATTTTAATATCAAGACAATATGGCATTCATGTAGGTCCCAATGATATACCTGAAAAATTTCAAATTGAAAATAGAGAGTTAACCTCAGATGAAATGTGCCAGTTAGCAAATGCATTTGATCTAAAAGCTAAGTCTGTTCAAGTCAAAGCTGAAGAACTAGCTGAATTGCTAAAAAAAAAACAACAAATATTAAAGCTTAAGAATGGACGGTATATTATTGGATTAAGAATGCTGAAAAAAAACGATGAAAAATTTTTGTTATTTTTAGATGCTGGTAATCCAAACCCAAAACCTCAACAAATTTCAATTGAAGAACTTAAAAAAGCTTGGTTAGGAAATTTAATATTACTTAAACCTAAATTAAAACTTTTCGAAGAAACAAGCGAATTTTCAATATCTTGGTTAATTGGCGAAAGTTTGAGAAATCGTTCTGTAATCGTTCAACTACTTGTGGTGGCGGTAATTTTAAATATTTTTGCAGTGATTCCTGCAGTTTTTATGATGTTAGTCTTGGATAAAGTTGTAAATTATGAAGCCTATTCAACTCTATATGTTATTACTTCTGGAGTAGTTGTAGCATATCTATGTAACGGGGTTTTAGGGTATTTAAAACTATACTTACTAGATTTCTTATCTCAAAAAGTTGAAGCAAAGTTATCTATTAAAGCGTTTGATAAACTTTTATCTCTACCAATGCAAAGATACAACAAAGAATCAGACATGTTTGCAAAGTTTACTTCTCAAATCAGTTTAATTAAAAATTTGTTAACACAAAGAATTTTTTCAACTGCATTGGATTCAATCGCTTTGGTTGTATTTGTTCCAATTCTTTTTTTTTATAGTCCTGTTTTATTTTCAGTTGTTCTAGTTTTTAGCATTGCTGGAGCATTGAGCTCGATGTATTTTTCAAAAAAATCGAGGGATGCTTCAATAGAAATGAGTAAAGACGAGTCAAAAAGACAAGAATTTGTTTCAATTGCGGTGCATGGAATAGAAAATGTAAAAGGATTAGCTCTTGAGCCAAGTATTAAGGATGCTTGGAGAGATGTTGAAGCAAACTACATTATTTCTTCTGAAAAACTTCAGCATAAAAATGCAATTCTTCAGAATGTAACCTCAACTATTAATCAACTAATGACAGCAATGGTTATTTTTGTTGGTGTTCATTTAGTTTTTGCTGGTGGATTGTCAGCTGGGATACTTGTGGGATTTAATATGCTTGCATCTAGAGTTTCTACACCTATTATTTCATTAGTAACTTTAAAAACTGAAATAGGAAAACTACTCAACTCAGTTAAAATTTTATCAAGCATAATAGATGCACCATCTGACAATACTTCAAAAGGACAAAAGCCTCAACTAATGGGACAAATTTCGGTTAAAAATCTAGATTTTGGATATGATGATGAAACTAAAATACTTGAAAATTTAAATTTAAGTATTAATCCCAGACAAGTTATTGGATTAACTGGCAAAAGTGGATGTGGTAAGAGTACTCTCACTAAATTATTAGTTGGTCTGTATAGACCGAAGTCTGGAATGATTTCATACGATAACAGTGATTTAAGACTCTTAGATTTAAGTCATCTGCGTTCTCAAGTTTCTCTTGTAGATGACAGTAGTTATTTTTTTCCAGGCACTATAAGAGAGAATATCGCTAGACCAATGCCAAATTCTTCTATGGATAGAATAATTTGGGCTGCAAAGAAGGTTTCTGCTCATGAAGAAATTGAGAATTTCGTTGAAGGATATGAGACAGTTTTAGAGGAAAATGCTGCAAATTTATCTACAGGAATGAGACAAAAACTTCAAATAGCTAGAGCACTTATCAGAAATCCAAGAATTTTAATTTTTGATGATGCTATCAGTGGTTTTGATGTAGACAGTGAAATAAAATTATATGATGCACTTGAAGATATCTCAGTTGGAAGAACAGTGATAATTGTCTCTAGTAGATTATGGCACCTTCGACTTTGTAATAAAATTTTTGTACTTGAAAACTCTACCATTTCGCAAGAAGGAGGTTTTGAAGAATTACTAAATCAAACTGGTTTTTTTAGAGATACATATTATAAACAGATCGATATATTAGGTGTACATCAACAAAAGATTAAAAAAGCGATTTAATTTATGACTGAAAATAAGCCTAAATTAAGAAGTTTGGCAACTGGTGATGTTCTTTTTCGGGAGGGGGAAGTTGGAGATTTTGCATATCAAGTTTCTAGTGGGGAAATTGAAATTTGCAAATTTAATGGTGACGAATATGTAACTCTTGCAAAGTTAAAAAAAGGTGCATTGTTTGGTGAAATGGCACTAATTGACAGACAACCTAGAAGTGCTATGGCAAGAGCTACCAAGGAAACTATAGTAAAAGAGATAGATCAAAATGCGCTTCTGGTTTTTTTAAAAAACTCACCTCAAACAGCATTTAATATGATGCAGCAACTCGCAGGTTATGCAAGAAATGCCAATGAAAAACTCACAGTTGATGCTTTTGAATCCTCAAGTGAAGAAGAAGATAAAGAACTAATTTCAAACAATTTAACTGCTAACCAGATAGAGGAAAGAAAAAAAAATGATTTAATGAGAGAATTATTAGATGAATATGATTCCGATATTGAAAGAATTAAAGGCAGAAAGGTTCCCCAACCAGTAAAATATACAATTTTCTCCTTTGGTTTTCTGATTCTCTTCCTAATTCTGTGGAGCTCAATTTCTGTAATTGATACATCAGTAACAGCATCTGGTAAAATTACCACAATAGTGCCGAATATTGAAGTACAATCAAATTATAAGTCAGTTGTAAGAGAGGTGTTAGTTAAAAAAGGACAAAAGATTACTGAGGGCGAACCTCTTGTAATATTTGATGATATTCTTCAAAAGGCCGATAAAAGAAAATTAAACTATCAACTTAATGTTATAGAGGCCAAAATAGATAGACTAAAAAAACAGTCAAATTTAAGAAATAATGCAAATGTTGGAAACCCAACTGATAGCAGACAAAACACTATATTTAAAGATAAAAAAGAACAATTTTTAGCTAAATCAGCTTCTTTAAAAAAACAAATAGCTTCTACAGAAGATGATTTGAGGTTTATTTCAGAACAATTAGAAATACAAAAACAACTGGAGGCATCAAAAAAAAGCTTGTTTAAACTTGACTTAGTGCCTGAAGCACAAGTACTTGGTGAAAGAAACAAAACGCTTTCTTTAGAAAAAGAATATACCAAAACGACAAACAAATTAAGTGAACTTAAATCCAGTAAAGAAGAATATATGAGTCAATGGTTTGGTGGAATTAATGATGAGCTTGTAACTCTAGAAGATCAGAAAATGGCTTTAGTAGAAGACGTAAAAAAACTTAATAGACAGCAAACGGATGTAATTGTAAAAGCACCGTCAGATGGAATGGTTCTTGATCTGCATTCACTTTATCCGGGTGCAGTCATTAATCCTGGAAACGCTGTAGTCACTCTTGTCCCTATTGGAGTTGAACTTCTTGCTGTTTTTGATGTTGATCCTTCTGACATAAGTAAATTAATTCCGGATACATCTGTAAAGATTCAATTAAGCGCGCTTCCGGCTCAAAAACACGGAGAACTGAGAGGAAAGATAAATTATATATCTGCAGACACAATTAATGAAAATGTCGACGGACAAGCAGGAAACTTCTATAGAGCAAGAGCAGAAATAACAGAGAATCTTCTAAAAGATACACCACCAGGATTTAATATTATGCCAGGAATGAAAGTATCGGGAAAGATCAAAGTTGGAAAAAGACGATTAATCACCTACTTTATTTATCCTTTAGTAAGAACATTAGGTAATAGTTTTGCAGAACCATAATTTTTCATGAAACTAAAATTTAGATCACTTGTTAGTTTATTAGCGATTCTTTCAGCTTTTTTATTTGGTGGAATTAGAATTTCGGATCCAGAATTTATTGAAGTTTTTCGTTTAAAATATTTTGATCTACTGCAACGGCATGAGCCAAGAAAAACAAATGGAAATACTTACTCTGTTATTATAGATATTGATGAAAAATCTCTAAAAGAAATTGGTCAATGGCCCTGGTCGAGAAATATCCTTGCTAAACTTTTTAAAAAATCTGGTGAAGCTGGTATGTTAGTTATTGGCTTAGATGTTTTGTTTTCTGAAAAGGATAGAACCTCTCCTGAGTTTATTGCAAAAAATTTAAAAGATAATTACCCTGATTTACATAAAAAGCTTTTAAAACTTCCTTCAAATGAAGAAATAGCTGTTAGTGCCATGAATACAATACCGGTAGTTTTAGGTCATTCAGCAATGAATGAAATTGGAGATTCAAAAAGAAATGATGTCAGAGATACCTCTGTTAAAGCGATTTTGGGTGAGGATCCCAAAAAAAAATGGTTAAAAAAATACCCTGGACTTCTTGCTAATGTTCCTTCATTCGAAAAAGCTAGTTCTGGAGCCGGTATTATCTCTCTGTCAGAAGAACCTGACGGAATTATTCGAAGAATACCAATAATTTCAAATATTGATAATAAAATTAGACCAACTTTAGCCCTAGAAATGATTCGAGTTGCATTTAAAGGAAATAGTATTGCAAGCAAAACTGGCATTAATGGAATTGAAGAAATTATAATTCAAACAAAAACAATTGGTAAAGCTTCTATACCAACTGATGCTGAAGGAAGGGTCTGGGTTCATTACGGTCGCTCAGACAAACAAAATCTTGGAAACTCAAGATATTATGTAAGCGCTTCAGATATAATTAGCGGCAAAGTTGGTGCTGAAAGACTCAAAGGAAAATTAGGAATTTTAGGAACTTCAGCAATTGGGCTTAAAGACATTAAACCTACATCAGTTGACAAAAGAATGCCTGGCGTTGAAATTCACGCTAATCTAATTGATACAATTATTTCTGCAATTTTATATTATTCCAGTAAAAAAAAATCTCAGGAAATTTTCGCTAATTCACTAAAGTTAGGTTTAGACCCCGATGAGGCAATAAAAAAAGCAGGGAAAGTCGAAATCATTGGAGCTCCGTTTTTAAAATCAGGAGTAAATATGCCTTTTTATGAATCAATATTTATTGTAGTTTTAGGTTTAATTTTTACATTTTCGTCAATCAAATTTGGTCCTATTTTAAATATTTCTTTTTTTTGTATAATCGTCGGAGCAGCATTTTATATAAGTTTAAGTTTATATATCGATAAAAAAATACTTTTCGATCCAACTTTTGCTGCTTTATCGAGTTTTATGATTTATTTTTCGACTACATTTGCAAATTATTTGAGAGATGCAAACGAAAAAAGACAAATTCGAGGTGCTTTTTCTCAATACTTGTCACCCGCACTCGTAGAACAATTAGCAGCAGATCCAAATAAGCTAAAATTGGGAGGTGAAACTAAAAAAATGACATTTCTTTTTTGTGATGTAAGAGGGTTCACAGCTATTTCTGAATCATTTAAATCTGATCCTCAAGGACTTACAAAATTGATAAATAGATTTTTAACACCTTTGACTGACAAAATCATTTATCACAATGGAACAATAGATAAATACATGGGAGACTGTATAATGGCATTTTGGAATGCACCACTTAATTCAAAAGATCATGAATCTCAAGCATGTACAGCAACTTTGGAGATGCATGAAGAACTAAAAAAATTAAATGAACAGAGAGAAAAAGAAGCCAAGGTTGCAAAAATAGAATATCTAGAATTAAAAATTGGGATTGGTATAAATACAGGAGAATGTGTGGTAGGTAATATGGGCTCTGACCAAAGATTTGATTATTCAGTATTAGGGGACTCTGTTAATTTAGCATCAAGACTTGAAGGACAATCAAAAGGTTACGGAGTAAAAACAGTTATCGGAGAAGAAACCAATACTGAAGTTCAGCACGAGTTTGCTACTTTGCAATTAGATAAAATTGCAGTTAAAGGTAAAAAAGAAGCTGTTTCTATATTTACTCTTCTTGGAGACAGTGAACTAAGAAATAAAAATGAATTTAAATTTTTTAAAGAACAACATGAAAATCTTTTAAATTTTTATTTTAATAAGAATTGGGACGAAGCGTTAAAAATTATAAAAAATAATGAAAACCTATTGAAGGGAGTAATGAAAGAGTATTATAGTATTATTGAGAAACGAATTATAGATTTCAAAAACTACCCCCCACCTGAAATATGGGATGGTGTTTTTGTTGCTACTACTAAATAATTAATAATGACAACAAAAATAAAAATTTTACCAGATCAATTTGTTTTTAAACAAGGTGACAAGGGTGATGCAGCTTATCTAGTTATTTCTGGATCATTCAATGTTGAAAGGGATGGAGATAAGGTTGGAAAAATTTCAGAGGGAGAAATTTTTGGAGAGTTATCTCTTATTCTTGGTGAAGAAAGAAAAGCTAGTATAAAGGCTGTTACACCTGCTGAAATTGTTGAGATAAAACCTCCAGCATTAAATGAATTGTTATTATCTTCGAGCCTTGAACTCCACAAACTAATTAAAGAGTTTGCAATTGAATTAGCAAAAAACTCAGATTACAATCTTCCAATTTCAAGTGATAATCTTAAAAAATTAGTCAAGGATGAACCAAATGTCATTAGAGCATTAGCTTTACAACTTCACCATAGGCTAGCACAAATGATCTATTCATAGTTTTTGATGTTATTTTCTTTTAATTTAAAAAGATTGAATAAATAAAGATTTGTAATACTATTATAATGTTATGAAGTATTCTGATTTTGTTCATGAATCTGAGATTAGACATAGATCAATAAGTTATAACATACTTACCCCAAAACCAGAAAAATCTGGAAAGTTACCTCTAAAACCGGAAAAGATAAATATAGGGTTTTTTAAAGCCTTAAATTTATTAATACCATATACTTCATCAAGAATATTTGAACAGATAAAAGCTGTGATGCCATTAGCAGCCTACTTATTTATTTTTCAGTTATTGATATTAAGGCAACCGATTCAAGAAGCAACAATTATAGGTTTAGGATTAGTTGCAGTTATTGTTGGACTTGCAATTTTTATGGAAGGACTCAAAGTTGGTCTTATGCCATTTGGAACAATAATTGGTGATAACTTGCCGAAAAAAGCTTCTATGGGAGTTGTGCTTTTAATAATTGCAATATTAGGAGTTGGTGTCACCTTCGCTGAACCCGCAATTGGTGCATTACAGGCATTTGGAGGGGGAATTGATGTAGCAAAAGCGCCATATTTGTATGAACTTTTAAATAACTGGACCCAACCACTAGTTCTAATGGTTGGAGCTGGAGTTGGTTTAGCTGCAGTTCTTGGAACTTTGAGGTTTGTTAGAGGGTGGTCGTTAAAACCAATGATATATCTTTCTCTCATACCTGCCATTCTTTTAACTTTATATGCATGGAATAATCCAGATTTGAGAACAATTCTTGGTTTAGCATGGGATTGCGGAGCAGTTACAACTGGTCCGGTAACTGTTCCTCTTGTATTATCTTTAGGAATCGGAATAGCCGCCTCTGCAGGAAAAGGTGATTCATCACTATCTGGTTTTGGTGTTGTAACTCTAGCATCTATATTTCCCATAATAGCAGTTTTAATTTTATCAATTTTTGTTTCGCTTCAATCGTCACCTCAGGAAATTATTGATGCGGCTTTGTTGACTACATCTAATTCCACGTTTCAAGGACTTGAAGAATCAAAATGGGATCAAACACCATTTATTGAAATTCTTGCAGGAATTCAATCAATTCTTCCACTTGTAATTTTTTTAATGTTTGTCTTATTCATTATTCTTAAGTCTAAATTACCTAATAATTTAGTAACTGGTTATGGATTAACGTTATCAATAATTGGTATGTGCATATTTAACTTGGGTTTGACTTATGGATTAGGAGCAATAGGAGGTCAAGCAGGTGATATTTTACCTGCAGCATTTATGAAAATTGATTCTAGTGATATCTCGCCTATTTATAATAAGTCATTAGGACTTTCAATTGTTATAATATTCGCCTGGATACTTGGATTTGGATCAACATTAGCTGAACCAGCTTTAAATGCATTAGGCGCAACGGTACAAGATCTAACAAATGGTGCGTTTAGAAAAGCAATGTTGATGTATAGTGTTGCGAGTGGTGTAGCTTTTGGAATTGCACTAGGCGTTGGAAAGATAATTTTTAATTTTGATCTTGCAATGTTATTAATACCTCTTTATTTGACTGCAATTATTTTAACATATTTTTCTACAGAAGAATTTGTGAATGTTGCATGGGATAGCGCAGGAGTAACAACTGGACCTGTTACTGTACCATTAGTATTGGCAATGGGGTTAGGATTAGGAAATGCTGTTTCTGCTACCGAGGGATTTGGTATTTTGTCAATGGCAAGTATTTGTCCTATATTAGCCGTACTGATCATGGGTATATTCATAAAACTAAGACAAAAAGGAGAAACTAATGGCTAGACAAATTACATATTTATCTGATGTTTATTTAATTACATGTGTAGTCGAAAGTGGAAATGCAGATAAAATCGTAAAAGCAGCGAGTGCGGTTGGAGCTCAAGGTGCGACAATTAACTATGCAAAAGGTACTGGAATTAGAGATAGGATGGGACTTATAGGAGTCACAATTGATGAACAAAAAGAGGTGATTAGAATAATTGTCTCAAAAGAACAATCAAATAGAGTTTTCGAATCAATGTATCTCTCAGGAGATTTAGACACACCTGGAAAAGGAATCATGTGGATGAGTAAGTTAGACAGAGTGGCTACTTATATACCACAAGATGTTTTAAAAAGAGTAGAAAATGAAAAAAAATAATTTTATTGAAATTGGTGGATTAATCAGGAAAGGACTTGGTCATAATGTTATAGAGAAATTCTCCAAAAAGAAATCAGTCAAAACTGTCGGATTTGCTAACGGAAGAACAAATGATCTTTTCAGTAGAAAGCAATTTGGTGATGCAGGAGAATCAGAAATATTAACGTTAATTGTTTCTGAAGAAGAAAGTGAAAAAATTTTTAATGAGTTATTTTTTTTTCTTGAATTGCATAAAAAAAATCAAGGTATTATTTATAAATCAGAGACTATTGCTAAAAGTACATTTTAATTATCTTTCGGAAAGAGCAAAATTAATATTTTTTCTAAATGGTGAAAAAAAATAATCAACAAAACTTCTTTTCCCAGTAATTATTCCTGCTGTCACAGGCACACCAGAATAAAGGTTAAAAGATTGATTTCCTTTTAAGAATGAACTTTCTTTGGTTTCGATTTTTACTAAGTAAAAACCATCATTGTTTTGATTAGAGATTCTGTCAGCACCAACAAAAACAACCTTTCCGTTTATTGGCTTAAATCTTGAACCATCACTAGATTTGAGCCTAATAATACAATCCAAACCATTTTTTATAAATCCAATTTCTGACAATGGTAGTTGGGCCTCAATGATAAGTTTTTCATTTTCAGGTACAATTTCTACAACAGTGACACCCGGAGCTACAATGGCACCTTTAGAGTTAACAGAAATCAACTTAACAACACCGTTGACAGGACTTTTTAATGTAGTTCTATCAAGACTGTCCGTATATTTTGTTATTCTTTTTAAGAGTTCTGACTTTTCTTTCTTAAGTTCATTCATCTCACTTTCTAGTTGTTCTACAAAGTTAAGACTTAAAGTCTGTAACTTGTTTTTTTGTTCATCAAGTTGACCCTCTAAATTAGATAATTCTCGTAATAATTCAAGATGCTTAAATCTATTAGTGGCTTTTACTTTTAATAATTCTTCGCTGATCTGTGTCTGTTCTTTTGTCAAATCATATCTCTTTTGAATATTTAAAATATTCTTTTTCATGGTATCTTTTTCAGATTCGATTTTTTTTCTCCTACTCATTAAAAATTGATTTTCAGACTTAACTCGGTTTAAATCAAATTGTTGAATTTTATCATTTGGAATTTCATTTAAATATTTTTTTTCAGCATGTATTCTTAAAATTGATAGCTCAACAGATTTTAATCTTGTATTTATTTCTTCATATTCAGAGGAGGCCTTTGCCTTAGATAAGGTGATTAATGGTTGATTCATTTTTACTTTATCTCCTTCAGAAATTAAAATTTTCTCAACAATTCCACCTTCTAAATGTTGAACAAATTTTATTCTTCCTTGTGGAATTACTTTTCCGTCTGCCAAACTTAAAACTTCTAGTATCTTTGTATTAATTAAGCTAAAAAATAAAAATATAAAAATCAATATAGAAATCTTTAATTTTGTACTAAAAACTTTTATTTTCTTTTTAGAAGATGAAAAACTCATTTCATTCTTATAATCCCATTTCTTCCAATCCTTATTCATATACTTCATACCTTTGATCTGAAAATCTTATAATTTCTTCTTCATTACTAAAACAAATAACTGTTTTTTTTTGATTTTTAAATAAATTTAAATACTTCATAACATGATTTTTTCCCTCTGAATCTAAGTTTTCAAAAGGGTCATCAATAAGTATGATTTTTTTGTCTGCCATTAAAACTCTTGCATAATGAATTCTTTTGTGAATTCCAGGAGAAATATTACTTGAAAGTTTAGAATTTATTGATAAATTTGCATTTCTAAGTATTTTTGTAAAACCCAAAACCTTCAAATTATTTAAAATTTTTTCTTCTGAAATTTTTTCATTATTAATGACTATATTGTCAATAATAGATGTGTTGAGACATAACTGATTTTGAGGCACATAACCAATTATGCTTCTCCACCAAGTCAATGACAATTTTTCTAGATCAAAATTATTGATTTTTATCTCTCCACCATATGAGCTCTCCAAACCTAAAATTAATTTGCATAAAAGGGTTTTTCCAGAACTATTTGGACCAGAAATGTTTGTTATCTCTCCAGGATTAGCAACCATGGAAAAATTTTTGATCAGATTTGGAGACTCTGAAGCGTTTCTTGGCTTTAAATTATCTAAATTTATTATGAATCTATCATTGTTTAATTTAATAAAATTCTTTTTTTTGTCGTAAGATTTCAAGAAATTTGAAGTAAAATCAAAATATTTACTAATTTTTTCAAAGTTATAATATGAATTTTGAGCATTAATACTTATTTGTAAAGCGCGTGAAGAAAAAATATTGAAACCAATTAAAGTTCCTATATCTAAATCTCCTTGAACTACAAAATAACTTCCCACACCTATAATCAAAACAGAATTAAGTATAATTATAAAATGATTAAAATTAATATGATTACTTGATGTAATAGCTATCTGTTTTAAGCTATCCAGTTGATTTTTCAAAATTAATGATAAATTTCCACCGATAAATTTGAAGTTATTTAATATCTTTAAAAATTCAGATTTTAACGTTAAATCAGAAAAAAAAATTAAATCATCTTTTCTATTTAAACTACGTTGCAGTTTAAACTTTAAAATTAAAACTTGGATTAAAAAAACTAACATAAAAAAAATTAAAAAAATAAACGCCAATTTTGTATTTAATACAAAAAGAATAATTAAAATAATTACAGCAAAAAGAAAGTCCAAAATGTTTGATTGATTGATTGGATTTAAAGTTTGAAAAACATTATTTTTTAGATCAATTAAATCAATTATATTATTGTTTTTATTTTTATTATTTGAATTATAAAAGTAAAAATTAGATATTGTTAGTTTTAATTCTTTTATAGGATGCACTATGATACGTGCACAAAAGGAATGCCTTAAATTTCTAAATATATACTCTATAATTGCAACAATCAAAGCTCCTGTTATGAGAAAAAATAACGTACCTTCTAAGCCAAATGTAATGTATCTATTAAAAATTTGAATTATAAATAACGGACTTAATAGACCCATAGTTATTATTACAAAAGATAATCCTAAAAGAGTTAGTATCCCATCAGCATCTTTAATTATTTTAAACCAAAATTTCATATCTAAATACTATTTTATGCACCATATGGAAGAGTTACCGTTAACTCATTTGAAGTTAATAAATCATTTTCAAAATTTTCAAGTGTGCCCAATAAAGTTAATTCAGAATCGTCTAGATGAAAACTTCCATCATAATCTTGATCATCCCAATGAAACATAGCAGAATTGGTTCCATCACCAGTAATTATCATAAAATCTGTTTTTACTGTACTGCTTGCATCGTAATAATCATTTGAATCATAGAATCTAAATTCAAAACCTTTTGAAACTTCTGTTGGATCACTGTAATCTCCGCTGGGAATGTTATCAAAATTATACATAAAATTTAAAAAATTGGGTAAATTATTTCCGTTTGCATCAATGTCATATGTAAAATTAGTATTATGGATGTGCTCTACTCCACTTCTAGTAAAGGTTGGATGAGAAGGCTCGTACACCGCTACAATTCTATCCCCTTGTTCAAAATCTGTTATTGTATCAACCGCATCAGATATTTCGGTCATGACAAAGTTATCATACCCTAAACCTCCTTTAATTGTATCTGAACCAGTACCACCATAAATTGTATCAATACCATTGCCTCCATTTATCGTATCTGCGCCTAGTCCTCCATAAATTATATCATTTCCAAGACCACCATAAAGTGTATCGTTTGCGTCACCTCCTTTTATTATATCATTACCGTCGCCACCTCTTATTGTATCAAGTCCGTCATTTCCGTCTAATATATCATCGCCCTCGTTTCCGTTTATTATATCATTTCCAGCTAAACCTGAAATTGTATCATTTGCATTGGTTCCTGTTAAAGTGTCATTTCCTGTCGTACCTGTTGTGGATGATGAAGAACTGGAAGAAGCTTCCGTTTCCTCTCTATCTGAACTATTAATTGTCTCATAATCTTCATATAAGGATGGATCTTCAAAATATTCATCAGTTACTTCTTCATCATACGAATCATAAGATTCGATAAAACCATCCATAAACCCAAAATCTCCAAAACCCGTACCATACAGATTATCCTCAGCTCCAGGCATGATCATAGAATTCATAAACATCTCTTCCTCACCAAATGGACTAAAAAAAGATGATTCTAATGATAATTCAATTCCAAAACTATCTCCACTCATAAAAATACCTGTACCAAATGCTCCTGAAGCTCCAAAACTGTCAAAAGGTTCAATTCCACCAAATCCCTGATTTTCAGCACCTCCAAAATCGTTATCTCCTAATTCAGCCAGAATGCCTCCACCAAGAACCTCATTATCCATATTTTCAGGACCTAAGTTAGCTCCAAACTCTCCCGGCCCACCTGAGTCTTCAAAATCAGATAATAATCCAGAATCATTAATATCTGCTAGGGCTTGTTCAGATAATAGTTCTTCCTCAGCCGCGCTTTCGATTAATTCATCAAGACCCTCTTCTTGAATTAAATTATTTGTATCCTCTAGTTCGTCATTATTGACTGAATCAGATTCAAGTGATGAATTTTCTTCAGCATCATCAATACCTTCATCCTGAGATTCAGGAGTTTCTTCACTTTCTGCAATCAATTCTTCATCTCCTTCAAGAATATCTTCTTCGTTATTTTCGTCCTCCACAATTTCTTCGTTTTCTTCGTCGGTTTCATTTTCTTCTGTTATTTCATCTTCTTCAGAACCTTCCTCAGAATCTTCATTTTCCCCGTCTGTTTCAGATTCTTCTTCTAAAGTTTGAGATTCTTCTTGAGGTGGCGGTGATGGTTGAGGTTGAGGTGCAATCGCTGGGGTTGGAGGAAGTACATCTAATGCAGTTCCGTAATTAGCTTGAATTTCAGCAGTAGACAAGATAATTGGTGGTGGAGGTAGTGCATTAAAACTTGAGACACTTGTGGTTGCACCAACTTGAGATAATGTTTGGCTTCCAGCGGAATTACTAATAGAAATTTCACCAACTTCACCACCCGCATCCTGAAGTAAAGTAAAGGAATTTTCATTTCCTTCAACTGCAGCTTTTCCTGCTACTGTGGTTCCTCTGATACCAATTGTAGCAACTGGCGTAGTTACTGTCATTGAATCTTCACCATTTTTTGCAATTTCACCGCTGACAAAACTAAAAGCACCCTCTAACATGTCAACGGCAAAATCTCCTGCCCCTGTTGTTGGATCATAAACGAGCTCGTCAAGCACCATTTTTCCACCCTCCGATAATGAAAGTGTTGTTTTATCTAAAAAAGTAAGACCAACAGAACCATTTGAGCCTGTTTCAATTACATCTCCTTTGAAAATTGGATCTCCCTTTGAAAGCGTGTATATATTGCCATCAAGTCTCGATGCTTTCACAATTCCTGTGCTATTAGATACCTCACCTATTGATAATACTTCATTTCCAGAGACTTGAGCAAATTGATTTGGTGCCAAAGACCCTGCAAGTGTTTTAAGTGTCGACCCTTTAAGTAATAATCCATTTTGAGTAACTATTGATGGTAAGTCGTGATAAGTAAAATAATCAGAAAAAATAATTTCTTTATTATTACTACTTTTAGCGATCAAATCAGTTTCGGTTCTATTAAAATCTGAGGTAATTATCCAATCTGGTATATTTTCATATTTAGACTCGTCAAAAAAAAAGCTCTTCTCTAATCCATCATTTTCCTGATCAAAACCACGTTTATTTTTTATTTGATCAAGAAGATCATGTTGAGGAATATTGGACTGATAAGGTTTGTCTTCAAAACTTTCTGTAAAATTAGATAATTTATCTCTTATCTTTTCTATGCTTTTATTAGCATCCTCAAATATTGCGTCTTGCAAAATCCTATCAATTGAATCACCCACGCTATTGTAACGTTCATTTTCAGAAACTGAATTTACTTGTTTAGACTCATTTAATTTTTCAACAAAACTATTTTGACTGTTCTTATCAATAACTTTTTTTAAAAGGTCATCTATATTTGTTTTTTCTGTGTACACTTAGTTTAAAAGCAATCTATATACCATTGAAATTATTATTTTTTATAACTTTACATTTTTATAAATTTTTCTATTTCATTATATCCTATTTCGACCAAAAAAATTTATTATTTAGTTAATATAATTCTATCTGTTGTAAGTTCGCCCATCAAACTTAGTAAAGTGAAGCTATTTATCTGTACTTCAATTGTAGCACCAATTGCATCAGCCTGAGCATTTATTAATGATGTCTCTCCACCCAAGACATCAAGTAAAGTTCTATTACCTGCTTTTCTTTCTTTTCTGGCTAGTTCTAAAAATTCTTGTGAAATACGGGCTTGATTTGTCAAAAACTGAGCATTTTTTTGGGCTGTGTTTAAGTTATCCCACGTTGTTCTTAGCATTTGCATAGTCATATCGTATTGATCACTTATTCTGGTTTCTGTGGCTAAATATGTTTCAACTGCTGCATCTTTAGCAGCATATTCTGATAAACTTAGATTCAATGGATAAGAAAAATCAACTTTAGCTGAGGTTTCTCTTTTAAAACCTACTATTCCTCCAAAATCTTGTTTTTCTGAATGACTTATTATTCCCTTTATCACCGGATATAAAGAAGATTCTGCTGAATTAATTGCTTCCTTTCCTATTTTTTTAGAAATTTCAGCAGTTTTTAAAGAGGGATTGTTTTTTTTTGTTATTTCCTCAGCCTCGCTTAAAGTATTAGGTAGTAAATCAGAAATTTGTTCAGTTAGCTTAAAATCGCTTAATTTAGACGGGGTAAAACCAAATATATATTCAAACTCATATTTTGCTCCTGATAACACACCTTCAAACTGAATTAACCTTGCTTGAGCACCAGCAAGCTGAGTTTTTGCCTGCAAGACATCTGAAGTCAATCCACCTCCAGCTTCAACAGCTGCATCCTCTAATTCTGTTTGCTTTTTTATATTATCAACAGATTGGAGAGCATACTTTACACTTTCATTGGCTTGTATTACTCTTAAATAAGCAGTTAAAGCTCTTAATAATAATTCATTTTTAATTTGGTTCCTAAGCGCTAGAGACTGCATAACCCCAAGATCTGCAGTTTTTACCATTGATTCTGTTAAACCAAAATCGGTAATTGTTTGGGTTATTTTTGCTGTTGCATCTCTAGCCATGAGTTGAGTATTATTTCCTGAACCATACTTATTGATATTTTCATGTCCATGTGTTGCAGTAACATCTAGAGATGGAAAGTATCCTCCTTTTGATTGTTTTAATCTAAATTTTGCAGCTTTGATATCGATAGTTGATGCTTTAACCAACTTATGATTATCTAAAACATTCTGTAGTGCGCTAGGAAGATCAAATTCTTCAAAAATCTGGTTTTCATTGCAATTGATTTTAAAAGACCAGCAAAATAAAAATATAAAAAGTAAAAACTTATTCACAGTATTGCTTAATTTTAAAAGTTATCCACAATTAACAGCAAACGGCATGCCATTTTAACAATTTATGAATCAAAAAATTTTTATTCGTATTCTTTGAAGGAAATAAATCTTCGTTGTTTACAAAGTGTTATGAAGTCTTCGTATAATTTTGAACTATCCCCATTATAGTTAATTTCTAATTTTAGTTTACTTGCCATTAGTAAACCAATGTTTCGTCCAAAAATTAATGAACTTGCTACATCAGCAGTTAAAATAATCTTTTCAACTATGTCATTGGTTGTTCTGGGTAAATAATTAAAATAAGTATTTAAAATTATTCTATTTATTCTTTTCCACTTTTTTCCACTAAGTAGATGTTTGAATAAAATTTTTTCTAAATTGATCAGTGTTTTTTTTTCTTGATAGTATGGTTTTTTTATAATTCTTTTACCTAAATGTCCCATATCATGAGTGAGGGAAATAATGATAGTCAAAAAAGCATCGAATTTATTAATTTTGGCTTTAATTGCGAAAATTGTCGAAATTAATAAAACCGACTTAAAATGATGGCAATTATGGTATTTATTACTATTGAAATCAAAGTTACATTTATTAGAAAGATTTCTTAATAAAATTTGATCATTTTTTGTTCTTTTTAATTTTAATGTTTTGAAACATAAACTTGTTAACTTATAAAAATCAGGTTTTTTAAAGCTTTTGAAAAAATATTTTTTAAGATATATTTTGCTTTTTGGCCACCTTTTAGAAATGTAATTAATTGATGGTAGATTTTTTTCAAAAATTTTTTTTGACATAAAAATTATTTATTTCTGGCAGAAAATTAATTTATCCATAAAATCATCTAACTTATTTAAATCCGCATATTCCCATGTTATTTTTTCGCCTAATTCAAAATTAAAATTTTTACATGATTTAAGTATTTCAAGAACCGCTAATACTGGTGTTTTGGAAGAAATAATTTTTTCAGAAAATTTTTTTCCTTCTTTTATACTTATAATTTTTTTGAATTCATTAATAAAAATTATCTTAAGATCGTGGTGAGTATTTTTCATCCACATCTTCATTATTCTCGGTTTCTTATTTAGAAAAAGCATCCCGTTAACTTCGCTTATATTTTTTCTATTCATTAAACCTTTCCTCATCTTTTCTTTAGTGTCAGCAAATTCAACCAAAAAAAACATCTCATTACTTTTTTTTATGAGTATTCTTTCATTCGCTAAAACTTTAAAGCCAAAAAAAAAAATCAGAAAAGTACTAATTATTTTCATCGTATGTAAAGGGTATGCCCTTATTGATTCTATCTAAAGTTTTTTTAACACTATCGCTGATTTCTAAATTAATTTCTGATCCTTCATCACCGAAATTAGATTCAATCGAAATATCATATTTTTTTTGAAGCTCCCGAAAAAGACTTATTTCATAAGGAGAAAGTTTAATGGCCTCATTCTCGGGACTTGATAAATCAGGGTTATTTTTTTTGATTCTTTTTAATGATTTATTTAATTTTTTTTTCACAAATTTTTTATTATAATAATTAAAATTTAAATAATCAAAAATTTATGGTAAAAAGTCAAATTAAATTAAATTCTCTAAGAATAGAAATGGAAAATATTAGAGAGCTTTACATAAAGGGATATATTACTAAAGCTGTTTATCAAAAAGAAACGAGAGATATTTTTGAATTAGCCTCAAAACTAGGTGTTTAAAATGCAAGAAAAATTATTAAAAATTAAAGACTCAATAAATCATTTTATTGAAGTTTCAGAAAAGGAAAAAAAATCTTTAAAAGATTCAATCGAAATGCTTTGGTTAAACGCAGATATACAAAGGAAAAAAACAGAAATCATTATTCCTGAATCGGCAGATGAAAACATACTTAGAATTAGACAACTTTTAGCTGCAGCTTGGTCTGAAGATTTTAAAAATGATTAAAGTCACAAACCAAAAATTTTTGCTTTTTCATACAACCGGTCTGTTTCAGAGATATATATCCCCTTTGTAATATATCCGCCTACATAAAGTTCTCTAATTGCAGCCATTTCTTCCTCGATAGCCACTAAAACGTCAATAAAATCATTATCATTACCAGATATATTTATATTTTCTGTCTTATTTATAATACCATTCAAATTATTGGAAGTAGAATTCTTATTTTCAACTTCATTTTTATTTTTTTTCAAAATTATAAATAATAAAAAGAAAACAATTGTTCCTACTATCGACAATAACAAAGTTAGAAAATAAATATCATCTAATCCTGAAAGATTTAATAACCCTCTTAACTTTTCAATATATTTGTTAGTTAGTAAATAATCCAAATTTTTTATCCTTAAAAAATCAATATATAGTATTTACATATAAAAATAATACAGTATATTGATTAAATGTCATTATTTAATTTTAAATCAAAAAAACAAAAAAATAAATTACCTTTTTTTGTTAAAAAAAATAAAATTTCTTTTTTGGCATACGAAATTTTAAAAAAATTTGTTATTGATCGTCAAATAGCACCAGAAAAACTAGATTTTGTTTTTCCACAAAATTGGACACCTAAAATCTTAAAAGACCTGTCTCCTCAAGCTAGAAATACTTTGTATCGTCTTTCAGATAATTACTATAAAAATAAGAAAGGATTGATTTGTCAAAAAAATAATTCTTACTTTCAAAACCAAAAACCATCAAAGACTTTATCTAAAAAAGCTAAACTACTTTTAGATAAAATCAATAACAACGAATCTAGATATGATAGGATAGATATGTTGATAAAAAAATACAAAATAAATAAAGTTTTAGATTAAGCTATTTTTTTTCGTAAATTCCCATTCTCACTTTTTCAGCAATATTTTCTAGGAATTTTGATATTTTTTCTGATTCATTTTGTTTTGATAATTCTCTTATTACCTCATCAATAAACGCACCAATTGCTATATAAGGGTCTATTTTCTCACCTCTAGTTTTTTTCATCGCCTCTCTTACTATCATTGAAGCCTTCTTTTTTTGTTCTATTTCTTTCATTTTATTTAATTTTTACTTTTGGTATATCACACCAGCGAGTAGTATAGCAAGGTGAACAATAGTTAGATCGCATCAACCAATTATTTTTTTTCTTTAAAGTATTTAATTTTTTTTTGTAAGAAAAACTATTTGCGCCGGAAGCTATTCTTACTTTACCCTCTCCAAAACGTTCATTCAAAGAATCAATTGTTTTCATTAAAACCTTACTTTCCTTATCATCATATGAATTCTCGTTATTCAATGCATAATTTAATAGCGATATTTGTACCTTTTCATGACGGCATAATTTCGACAAAATGATACCAACTTTTGAATATCTAAAGCCTTTAACATAAAGTTTCTTTAGCAAATAATTTGCTTTTATCCAAATTAATCTAGAATCTAATGTTTGCTCAATGAAAGTAAATGTTTTCGAATCAAAATAGTATTTTTCATCGTATCTAGATGTTTGTATAAAAACAGTTATTGCTCCACAAGATAATCTATATTTTCTTAATTTTTGTGAAGCTTTTTCAGAATAAATAATTAGTGCTGATTGCAATTCTTCATATAAATATATTTTTTCTCCAAACGATCTAGAAACACATATACTCTTTCGATCTGCTTGCTCTAGTTCTATTGGGTAGCACTCGACTCCTCTGAGCTCCAGTACAGTTTTTTGAGTAACAATACCTTTCTTTTGCCTTATAAATTTTAAATTAATATTTTTAAAACTAAAAGCATCATTAATATTTATTTTTCTAAAAAATACAGATAGTCTTCTGCCTATACCCCAAATATCTTCAACACTAGTATTTCTTAATATATAATTTAATTCATCTTCACAATTAATTTCATATATACCATTAAAATTTAATCGAATTTTGTATTCATTATTTTTCTTTACGACTCTATTTGCTATCTTTGAAAGAGTTTTTGTTTTTCCAATTCCAATGCTAACAGGTATCCCTGTCCATTTAAGAATTTTATTTTTTAGATTAAAACAAAAAAGTTCTTTATTTTTAATATTACTTAAATCAAAAAATGCTTCATCAATAGAATATTTTTCTAGAATATCACAATCTTTTCTTATAATTTCCATTACTCTATTTGAAATATCACCATATAGGGAATAATTAGAGGAGCAAATATATACTCCTGCGTCATTTAATTTTTTTTTAACCTTAAACAAAGGTTCTCCCATTTTAATACCCATGCTCTTTACTTCCTCAGACCGAGAAATTATACAACCATCATTATTTGACAAAACAGCGACTGGTTTGTCATTCAGACTGGTCTTAAATAGTCTTTCACAAGAAACATAAAAGTTATTACAATCTAATAATGCAATCATACTTTTTATTAGATTACATGGTGTATTGCGTATGTAACAACACCCCAAATTTTAATGTTAGATTCCAACCCTAATTCAATATTTGGATATTTAGAATTTTCTGATTGTAAATAGCTTTTTTCATTCCCGAATTTAATTATCAATCTTTTTACGGTTAATTCTCCATCAATAGACGTAATAACAATAGAATTATGTTTTGGTTCAACACTCCTATCAACAATCAAAATATCACCATCTAATATACCAGCATTGTTCATCGACTCTCCTGTAGCTTTAACCAAAAAAGTAGCTTCAGGATTTTTGATTAGATATTCTCTAATATCTAGTTCCTGTTCAATATAGTTGTCTGCTGGAGATGGAAAGCCAGCTTCAACTTTAGAACCGTAAAAAGATGTGTTATTTAGAGTATGCTTCATAGTAAGAATATAGAACAAAAGTAGAACATTTCC